>DASZFV010000097.1:0-4125 GCA_035939455.1 Polyangia bacterium | reverse complement strand
CGCCGCCTGCGCGCCCGTGGCGCCGGCGCTGCGGCTCGCGTCGCTGCTCCCGGGCGCGCGTGGCGCTCTCGTCGTCGGCTCGGCGGGCCCGGCGTTCTTCGAGGGCTTCGCGCGGGCGCGCGCCGCCGCCCCCGAGGACCTAGGACGCGATCCTCTCGACCGGTACACGCGCGCGCTCGTCACGCAGGCGGCGCGCCTGGCGCTCGAGCCGCTCGGCGTCGTGCACGTGGAGCGTTTCCCGTTCCTGGGCGAGGCGCCGGGCGGCGTGGTGATCCCGTTCCAGCGCCTCGGGCGGGCGGCGGGATTGGCCGCCTCCTCGCCGCTCGGCCTACAGATCCACCCCCTCTACGGGGCCTGGTGGGCCTACCGCGCGCTCGTCGTCCTCGACGCCGAGCTGCCGTCGGGCGCGCCGCTCTCCGATGGCTGCGAGGGCTGTCCCGCTCCCTGCGTGACGGCCTGTCCCGCGGCGGCCGTGCTGCGCGCGGGCTTCGTCGTGCCCGCCTGCCACGGGCACAGGCTCGTGTCTGCCCCCTGCCACCTGTCGTGCGCGGCGCGCCTCGCCTGCATCCGCGGGCCCGAGCACCGCTACTCCGACGAGCAGCTCGCTTTTCACATGGCCGCCTCGATGCCGAAGCGCGCGTCGTCACCCCCGCGCTGAGCGCGAGGCGCGTCGCCGGGCCGCGGCGACAGAGCCGAGGCCGATCCCCACGACCGCGACCAACGCGAGGCCTGCGAGGGCGAAACGCGGCAAGCTGCCCTCATTGGCAGGTGGCGGCCCGACCACCTCGAAAGTGGCGGCGCGTTCCTCGAGGGCCGAGGTGCGCGGTCCTGGGAAGGTCACGCGATCGATGCCGTTGGCGAGCGCGAGGCCGGGCCCGAGGACGACGCCCACCTCCGTGTCGAGCAGGCGAGGCGGCTCGCGCACCAGCGTGAGGCGCAGGCGGCGCGACCGCGCGCTCCACGCGCCGGGGAACGCCGCCCGCCGCTCGACGACGAGCGGCGCGGCGGTCGCGCGCGGTTCGTCTCCGAGATCGATCCCGACGACGACGGACGCCGTCAGGAGGCGCCCGTCGATTGCCACCGTGATGTCGGGGCCCTCGGTGCGGAGTCGTTCCTCGCCGGCGCGCAGCTCGGTGTCCGAGATGCGACCGTCGCCGTCGGCGTCGAGCCGGCGCCGCTCCTCGCCGCTCACGAGCGCGCCCTCGAGGAGATCGTCGGTGACGTCAACGCGGCCGTCGAAGATCGCGGCAGTGACGTAGCGGTTCGTGCCGAGCGCCGAGAACTCTGGGTGGGCGCCTGCCCGTCCCACGCCCGCCGCGACGGTCAGGGCCACGAGCGCGCCCGCGGCGCGCGGGCGGGTAAGCCGGCGGCCTCGGCGCTTGACCATCATGCGATGCGTTTCTACTCTCACGATCCCATGGCCACCAGCGTGAACGCGCACATCACTGGCACCGTTTGGAAGATCGAAGTCAAGGTCGGCGACGCCGTCCAGGAGGGCCAGACCGTCGTCATCCTCGAGTCGATGAAGATGGAGATGCCGGTAGAGTCTCCTGCCGCCGGCAAGGTGACCGCCGTGCTCGTCAAGGAAGGCCAGCCCGTAGAGGAGGGCGCCCCCCTCATTGATATGACCCGGGAACCCTGAGAGGGTTCCCGCACCCTCCACGCTCGCTCCGGCGGGCGAAGCCCGCCGGAGCTCCGGGTTGGTTGGCTGCTCGGCTGCTCAGGAGCGGATGACTGCGGCGAACGTGTCGGCGGCCTGCGTGCAAGCGTCGCGGTCGACGTCGAGGTGGGTGACGAGGCGCAGCCGGCGATCGCCGAACGGCAGGCACAGGACGCCGCGCGTGGCGAGGCGCGCCGAGACCTCCCGCGCCGCGGGGAGCCCGGGCCCGAGGTCCACCATGACGATGTTGCTGGGGGGCGTCGCGTCGACGACCAGGCCCGGGACGGCGTCGAGCCGCTCGGCCAGCCAGCGCGCGTTGGCATGATCCTGGGCGAGGCGCTCGACGTTGTGGTCGAGGGCCCAGAGCGCGGCGGCCGCGAGCACGCCGGCCTGGCGCATTCCGCCGCCCAGCATGCGGCGGAAGCGCAACGCGCGCGCGATCGAGACGCGCGAGCCGGCCAGGACCGAGCCCACGGGCGCGCCGAGACCCTTCGAGAAACACAAGGAGACGGTGTCGAAGCCGCCCGCCAGGGCCCTCGGCGCCACGCCGGCGACGGCCGCGGCATTGAGCAGGCGCGCTCCGTCGAGGTGGAGGCGCATGCCGAGCCGACGCGCCGTCGCGACGACCTCGGCGACATCCTCCCGAGGCCACACGACGCCGCCCGCCCGATTGTGGGTGTTCTCGATGCAGACGAGGCGAGTCGGCGGCTGCGTCGGACCGCCCGATTGGTAGGCGCCCGCGACGTCCTCGGCGGAGAACCGCCCCGCGCGTCCGATCGAACGGATCTGCACGCCCGCGATGGCGCCCGCCGCGCCCGCCTCGTACCACATGAGGTGGGCGCCGTCGCAGGCGAGCACGTCGTCGCCCGGCTCGCAGTGGACCTTGAGGGCCGTCTGATTCGCCATCGTGCCCGAGGGCACGAAGAGCGCCGCTTCGTGGCCGAGCAGCTCGGCGCTTCGCTCCTGCAGGCGGATCACCGTGGGATCGTCGCCGAGGACGTCGTCGCCGACCTCGGCGCCGGCCATGGCGGCGCGCATGCCGGCCGAGGGCCGGGTCACGGTGTCGCTGCGCAGATCGACGACGCCGGCCCTCACGCTAGGCGCCCTCGGCCCTGGGTTCGGCGCCGCCGTCGGCGGCAGGGGCGTCGCTGGGGTCGCCACCGGCTTCGACGGCCCGGTTCGACTCGCGCACGGCCTCGGCGAGCGACGCGTGAGACCCGCCGGCAGAGAGGGCCGGCAGGGACAGCAAGCCAACGGCGACGTACCAGACGGTCTGGATTCCGTGCAGCACGATGGCGTAGGCCATGCCGCGGGCGTTGACGACCGAGGCCGGCAGATAAGCGAGGAGCCCCAGCTTGATGGCGGCGTGGAACTGACCGACGAGGCCCGGCGCGTTCGGCAGCGACAGAACGACGCCCGTGAAGGCCATGATTGTGTACGCGGCGCCGAGCGAGATCGGCAGACCCATCTGGCGCGCGAGGAGCCACATCCCGAAGCCGTTGATGCCCCAGTAGAGGACAGACTGGCCGAGGAAGATACCGAAGTTGCGCCGATCGGCGAGGACGTGGAAGCCCGAGATCAGCGCCCGCAGCTTGTCGGCGACCTGGTGCGCGCGAGCCGGCGCTACGTACTGGAGCAGCGACACGCGCAGCGCGAACCCGATCGTCTGCTCCGTCCAGACGCGCGCGAGCGCGAGGAAGGTCGTGAGGCCGACGAAGCCGAGGAGCGACACCCAGGCTCCGAAGCGCAGCTCGGGCGTGAACCGATCCCCCCTCGAGACCAGATACGAGACGAAGAACAAGATCGAGATCAAAAGTCCGTCGATGATGCGCTCGACGGCCACCGTGCCGAGCGCGGCGCTCATGCGCACGTGGCGCTCGCGCGTGACGAAGTAGGGTCGCACGAACTCGCCGAGGCGGACGGGCAGCGCGAGGATCGCCATGAAGCCCGCCGACGAGATCAGCAGGAGCCGGCCGAGCGGCAGCGTGACGCCGAGAGGACGCAGGAGATATTCCCAGCGCCACGCGCGAAAAAGATGCGTGACGGCGAGGATCACGAGATAGCACGCGATCGCGGAGGCCGGCAGGGCGCGCAGCGCTGCGCCGACGGCGCGCCGGTCCATGCCGTGCATCGCGTAGACGACGCAGACGGCGCCCACGCCGACAGACAGCGCGAGCTTGAGCGCCATGCGGACGTTCATGCGACGCTCTTACGCGCGGGGCGCATCGGGGAGCTCGCCCTCGAGGAGACGGCGCGGGTTCTCGTCGAGCAGCTGGTCGAGCACGCCTTGGCCACGCTGCTTCTTGATCCACGCCATGCCGGCCGCCACCGAGGTCTGGTCCTCTGGGCGATGAATGTCGGAGGCGGCGGCGTGCGCGAGACCGTCGAGCACGAGGCGCCGCGCGGTCTTCATCTCCGCCTTGCCGTGCGCGCCGTCGAGCGCGCCGAGATCGACAAGCATGGCG
>DASZFV010000096.1:0-1762 GCA_035939455.1 Polyangia bacterium | reverse complement strand
CGCCCGAGGCGGAGGACAACATTCGGGCGACAATCGAGAGCAACCTCGTCGCGCGGTCATCGGGGGCCCGGGTCGTGTACTCCGAGGAGGTCACGCTGCGCGGGCGGCGCGGCGACGCGCGCTTCGGCTCCCTCGTGCGGGCGCTGCTCGTGCCCGGCCTGCCGACGGCCACGCTGTGGACGGACGTGACCCTGCCCGAGGCGCTGCTGCGGCGGCAGCTCCTCGCGGCGACCGACCGCCTCGTCCTCGACACGGGGAGCTGCACGCGGCCGCGCCAGCTCATCGAGGCTCAGCGGTGCGCCGAGCTCGCGGGCGAGGGCCTGCCCGTCGCCGACCTCGGCTGGCTGCGACTCGCGAGCTTCCGTCTGCTGTTCGCGGGGCTCTTCGACGCGCCCGTGGGCGGCGCGCCGCTCGACGGCGCGCGGCGCGTGACGATTCGCCACCGCGCGGGCGCCGAGCCGAGCGCTCTCTTGGTCGCCGCCTGGCTCGCCTCGACGCTCGGGTGGCTGTTCTCGTCCGCGGAGACGTCGCCTGGCGGCGACGAGGCGGGGCCGCGTTTCCGCTTCGATCGGGCCGAGAAGCCGCCCGTCGAGGTCGCGCTGCGTCTGTCGCCCGGAGAGTGCGGCACGAGCGGCATCGTCGCCCTCGAACTCGAGGCGACCTTCTGCGGGGGCGAGGCGCTCTTCGCCGTGCGGCGCACCGAGCAGAATCACGCCACCCTCACGCTGCCGATCGCGCCCCCGCGCGTCGTCAAGCTCGACTCCCGCCGCGACGCGGAGCTGTGCGTGGCCGCGCTCGGTCCCGCGGGGCGCGATCCGCTGTTCGTGCGCTGTCTCGCCCTCGCGAGCCGCCTCGCGAGCTCGGGGGCCGCCGCGTGACGCCGCGCGTGCCCGCGCGAGGAGGTCACCTGGTCACGCCATGACGACACCGCCGTCTTCAGCCCCGCCGCCCGGCGCCCCGACGATCGTCATCGCCCCCGATCTGGACGGCCTCGCGCGCCTGGCCGCCGATCGCGTGCGCGTGATCGCCGCCGACGCCGTGGCGGCGCGCGGCTGCTTTCGTTTCGCGCTCGCCGGCGGCTCGACGCCGCGCGCGCTCTACGCCCGCCTCGCGGCCGTTCGCGACCTCGACTGGGCGCACACGTACGTCTTCTTCGGCGACGAGCGCAACGTCGGCCCGGACGACCCACAGTCGAACTTCCGCATGGCGCGCGAGACGCTCCTCGCGCCCGGGGGTGTGCCGCCCGAGAACGTGCGCCGCATGCGCGGCGAGGATCCGGACCTCGACGCCGCCGCGCGCGACTACGAGGCGGCGCTGGGCGGCCCGGCAGCCCCCCCGCTCGATCTCGCGCTGCTCGGAATGGGCGCCGACGGGCACACGGCGTCGCTCTTCCCCGGGACAAAGGCCCTCGACGAGACGGGGCGCCTCTGCGTCGCCGTCGAGGTGCCGCGGCTCGCGACGCGCCGCCTGACCCTCACGACCCCGGTCTTCCTGGCGGCGCGCGAGCTGCTCTTTCTCGTCGCGGGCGCCGACAAGGCGGAGACGCTGCGGGACGTCCTCGGGGCCTCGCGCGACCCGCGACGCTGGCCGAGCCAGGTGCTCCTGCGCCGCGCGCGCCCCCGCCTCTCGCTGCTCTTTTGCGATCGCGCCGCGGCGTCGAAGCTGTCGGCGCTCCCCAACCAAGAGGTGTCATGATCGTTCTGGCTGGAGACGTCGGTGGAACCAACTCGAGGCTCGCGCTCTTCGAGGTGCAACCCGGGCC
>DASZFV010000095.1:0-10987 GCA_035939455.1 Polyangia bacterium | reverse complement strand
GCTGGGCCTCGACGAGGCGGCGCGCCACCGTGCGACGCAGCGGCGACATGGGAACGAGGCGCTCGCGCGCCGAGACGTCGATGGGCGCGGACTTTTCGGGGGGCGCGTCGATGAGCTCGGGCACGGCCTGCTTGGCGACGTTGCCCACGACCTCGTGCGCGGGCTCGCGCTCGACGAGGGCGCGCGCGACGTCCTGGTTCGACACGCGGCCGCCCCGGCCCGTGCCCTTGAGGTCCTTGGCGCCCAGGCCGCCCTCGGCGATGGCCTTGCGCGCCGCCGGCCCCGCCCGCAGCTCGTCGGCTCCGTGGCCGTTGCCATGCGCGGGGGGCGTCTGCGCCCCTGGGCCCGCGCTCGTTTCCGCGCTCGCGCCCATTTGATCGATCTCGGCGATGATCTCGCCCACCGCGACGGTCTCGCCGGCCTGGCGCAGGATCTTCCGCAGCACGCCCGCGCCCGGCGACGGCACCTCGAGCGTGGCCTTCTCGCTCTCGACCTCGACGAGCGGCTCGTCAGCCTCGACGTGGTCGCCCTCGCTGCGCTTCCAAATCCCGAGCGTGGCCTCCCGCACCGACTCGCCGAGCGCGGGGACTTTGAGAGACAGTGACATCGTCTAGCTCGCTTCCTTTCCTACCCCGATTCCGAACGCCTCGTCCATCAGCGCAGCTTGCTCCCTCTTGTGGCGCGTCGGCGAGCCCGTCGCGGGGCTCGCGGCGAGCGGCCGGCTCACGCACTCCCACGGGAACGCGTCCTTGAGGAGCCCCGTGAACTCGCGGTTGACGTAGTTCCAGGCGCCCATGTTCTTGGGCTCCTCCTGGACCCACAAGACGGGAGTGCCGCCGGGGACGTCAGCGAGGCTCTTGAGGACGTCGTCCTTGTGCATCGGGTAAAGCTGCTCGATCCTGACGATTGCGACGTCGTGCGCGCCCCGCTCCTCGCGGGCAGCCAAGAGATCGTAATAAACCTTGCCCGTGCAGAAGAGCACGCGGCGCGTCCGCTGCGGATCGATCGACGTGTCGGGGATCACGTACTGGAACGCCCCGTCGGTGAAGTCCGAAAGCGGCGACGTCGCGACCGGGTGCCGCAGCAGGCTCTTCGGCGACATCACGACGAGGGGCTTGCGGTACGGCCGCAGCACCTGGCGCCGCAGAGCGTGGAAGTACTGCGCCGGCGTCGTGAAATTGCAGACCTGCCAGTTGTCCTTGACCGACAGCGTCAGGAAGCGATCGAGACGCGCGTTCGAGTGCTCGGGCCCCTGCCCCTCCATGCCGTGCGGCAGCAACAGGACGAGGCCGCTCACGCGGTGCCACTTCGCCTCGGACGAGGCCAGGAACTGGTCGATGATGACCTGCGCGGCGTTCACGAAGTCGCCGAACTGCGCCTCCCAGATCGTGAGTCCCTCGGGCATGTCGAGGCTGTAGCCGTACTCGAAGCCGAGCACGCCCGCCTCGGACAGCGGGCTGTCGCGCGCCTCGAAGACGCCCTGCTTGTCGCGAACGTGCTGGAGCGGCGTGTGCTCCGCCTCCGTCTCCGTGTCGAAGAACGTGGAGTGGCGATGGCTGAACGTGCCGCGCCGCGAGTCTTGACCCGACAGCCGCACGCGGATGCCCTGCGCGAGCAGCGTTCCGAAGGCGAGCGCCTCGCCCATGCCCCAGTCGCAGGGCTTTTCGCCCGCGGCCATCGCGGCGCGCGCCTCGATGATGAGCTTCTTGAGCTTGGGATGAATGTTGAAGCCTTGGGGCACGCGCGTCAGCGCGCTGCCGACGAGCTCGATGGCCTCGCGCGTGACGGCCGTCGTGACCTGGGGCGCGTTGCGCTCGGCGCCGCCCTTGAGGCGCTCCCACGCCCCCGCGAACATCGTGGGCCGCGGCGGCGCCTCCCATCGCGAGGCCACCTCGAGCTCGAACTCGAGCTCGTGGCGCTTGCGCGCCGCGAGCGCGTCCGCCTCTACGACGGAGATGGGCGCCTCAGCGTCGGGCAGCGGGTTCTTTCGGCCATAGTCGAGGTAGGCCGATCGGATGGAGGGCTTGCTCGCGATCGCGCGGTACATGATGGGCTGGGTGTACGATGGCTCGTCGCCCTCGTTGTGCCCGTGCTTGCGGTAGCACCACAGCTCGATGAGCGCGTCGCGGTGGAAGCGCTGCCGGAAGTCGACGGCGAGATCGACGACCTGGCAAACGGCCTCCGGATCCTCGCCGTTGACGTGGAAGATCGGGATCTGGAGCATGCGCGCGACGTCGGTCGCGTAGGTGGTCGACTTGGCGTTCTGCGGCGAGGTCGTGAAGCCCACCTGGTTGTTGATGACGATGTGGACCGTGCCGCCAACGCGGTAGCCGTCGAGCTCCGACATGTTGAACGCCTCGGCGACGATGCCCTGCCCCGCGAAGGCCGCGTCGCCGTGCAGCAGGAGCGGCAAGCACCGCGTGCGGCCGCCGTCGCTGATGCGGTCCTGCTTGGCGCGGACCCGGCCCTGCACGACGGTGTTGACCCACTCGAGGTGGCTCGGGTTGAACGTGAGCGACAGGTGGACCTTGTGCGCGTCCGGGCCGTTCGTGCCGGGGAACGTCCGATCGATCGAGAACCCGAGGTGATACTTCACGTCGCCCCCCGAGCTCTCGTCGGCCATCGTCGGATCTTGCTTGTCGAGGAACTCGCCGAAGATCTGCGAGGGCGGCTTCTTGAGCACGTTGGCGAGCACGTTGAGCCGCCCGCGGTGCGCCATGCCGATGACGATCTCGACGACGTTCGAGCGCGCGGCGCGTTCGATCAGGCGCTCGAGCAACGGGATGAGGCTCTCGCCGCCCTCCATCGAGAAGCGCTTGGCGCCGAGGAACTTGTTCTGGAGGAACTGCTCGAAGACCTCGGCGCCGATGACCTGCTCGAGCAGGCGCATGCGGTCGGCGCGCGTGAGCGCGAGCCGGTTTCGCGTGCGCTCCATGCGGCTCTGCAGCCACCCCCGCAGCTCGATGTCGTGCAGGTGGGCGAGCTCGACGCCGATCTGTCGCGTGTAGGTGTCGCGCAGCAGCTCGACGAGGTCGCGCAGCGTCGTGCGGTCGGGGCCCGCGACGTTCTCGCTCGAGAACACGAGATCGAGGTCCTCCTCGGCGAGGCCGTGGTCCTCGAGCTTGAGCGACGCGCCCGTGCGCTTGAGGAGGCCCAGCGGATCGAGGTTGGCCGCGAGGTGGCCAAACTCGCGGTAGGCCTCGACGAGCCGCTGCACGCGCTCCGAGAGCAGGCGGACCGAGGTGCGGCTGGCCGTGAGGTTGCCCTCGGCGATCTTGGGCGCCGGCGCGGGCGCGAAGATGCTGCGCGCGAAGGCCTGGGGCGGGATCGCGGCCGCGGGGGCGCGCGCTCCCGCGCCGTCGAGCCCCTCGAAGTAGGCCCGCCACGCGGGCTCGACGGAGCCCGGGTCGCGCAAGAACTGGAAGTAGAGCTCTTCGGCGAAGGCCAGGTTCGCCAGGGCAAAACCGTCGCCCGCGTCCGGCGTCGCCCCGTTGGCACTGCCGCTCGTCCCGTTGGCGCCGCCGGCTTCGCGGCCGCCGGTACTCACGGACGCGAGCCCGCCCGCGTCGTTTCGCGCGGGACCCGCGCCGTTCACGTTTGCGTCGATCATGTCTGTAAACCTCGCGCCTTGCGCGCGGACTTTCTAGGGGCTGTCAGTCGAGGCGACCCGAAGATAGCAGCGGAACATTGTAAGCGACCGGCGCCCGCCGCGCGACGGGAGGCGGTCGAATACGCGCCTCATATCGACGGGATACCACGTCGGCCTGAGCCCCGCGGGAGAACAGCCGCGGCGGCGGCCGGCGGTCCCGGGAGGAAGTCCGGATTTGGTATGTAAACTCGGCAGCTTGACCGGAGCGCGATCCACGACGGCCGAGCGCCCCCAAAAAAAAACGGCGACCAGGCCGGGGCGCCCGATCGCCGAAGTGAAAACCAAAGAAAGAGAGGGCCTGCTTAGGCGACCGCGTCCTTGGCAGCCTTGACCGGACGGGCACGCACGACCTTGCGGGCGGGCTTCGCCTTGAAGACCGTCGGCTCCTTCGTGAAGGGGTTGATGCCCTTCCGCGCCTTCGTCGCGGGCTTCTTGATGACGACCAGCTTCGCGAAGCCTGGCAGCAGGAAGATGCCGTTCTTCTTGAGCTCTTTGTAACCGACGTTGCAGAGCGACTCGAGGACGCTCTTGACGTCCTTCTTGGTCAGTTTGTCGGCGTTCTCCTCCGCCAGCTTCTGGATGAGCTCGGACTTGGACAGTACCTTGGCCATGCGATCTCCTCTTTTCCGGCTCTCGCCGGTTACTGAAATTTGCCGGCATTCTGTGGGAAACGAATGGCAGTTGGAAGTAAAAAGAGCGGGAAAATTAGAGCCCGGCGAACTTTCGGTCGCGCGCGAGCAGGCCGTCCTCGGAAACGAGCAGCCCGCATGCCTGGGCGCGAAGCCCTGCCACCAGCCCGTCGCGGCCGCTACCCCTAGCGCTGACCGGCGATCCGCTTCGCGGCGGCGGGGCCGACTTTGGGCGTCGTCTCGGGGGCGGCGTGGTAGCCGAGGAGCCCCGGCCCGTCCCTCTCGGCGTAGAGGCGCAGCGCGAGCTTGTCGTCGCGGTCGGTGTAGGCGCGCGTGTGCAAGGTGAGCGCGCCAGGCGCCACCACGATGAGATCGACCGGTCCGCTGCCCCGGGGGCGCTTGAGCTCGAGCGGCGCCAGGCCGAGATCCTTCCGCCCCCAGAACACGCGGGCCTTCCGCGCCGGATCGGCCGTGAGCCTGATCGAGACCGTCTCGGACGTTGGATTGTTCTCGGGCGGCTCGCCGACCAGGTCATCGGCCGGCGGCGCGACCGAAGCGGCGGCCGGGCCCGTCGCCGCCCCTGGCGCCCCCGTCTCCGGCGTTCCCGGGCCCCCCGGAGGCGCGCGCCGACACGCCGCGGCCGCGGCGACGCCGAGCAGGAGCATCGCCGCGCGAAACGCCCTCATGGTCCCTCCGCGCCCCCCGCGCGGCTCTCGGGCGAGTCCGAGGCGTCCGGCGGCTTCGTCGTCGCATAGATCACGCCTGGCTTTCGCACGTAGCCCGAGACGGGTTTGTCGCGCGCGCCTAGGATGCGGCCCTCGAGGACCTCGATGGGCAGCGGCGGATCGAGCTCGTAATAGAATCCGCGCGAAGGCAGGCGCATCTCGAACACGTCGCCCTTCCACCAAAAATCCCGCCGGAACCCGAGCGCGACCGACCCCAGCGTGCGCGCGCGGCGGTGCTGGAGCACGAACGTGAACAGGCGCAGCGCGAGGTTGTTGTAGAGCCGGTGGCAGCCGTGCGAGAAGCGGCCGCGCAGCGACATGTAGTCGAACGACCCGTGCGTGCGGATCCCGTTGTCGTAGTAGGTCGTGCCCTCGGGTCCTTTGATGACCTGCTCGTGAATGGCAGCCACGAGGCCGTAGGCCGACAGGAACCCCGGACCGGTCTCGTCGTAGTTCGTGACCTTGACGAACATGCCGTTGACCTTTTTCTCCTTCACCATGGAGCCGAGCGGCGACGAGGCCGGCGGAATCCAGACCGGAGTCGTCACGATGTGACGCCAGACCCGCTTGCCGACGTCCGAGCCCTTCCAGCGGAAGTACTCCTGCCCGTCGGAGGCCAGCTCCGAGCGCCAGCCGCCGATCGTCGTCCGCCAGCGCACGAGCGGCACGCGCTCGCCGCGCCAGCGCGTGAAGAGCGTGAACATCGGGAAATGTTCGCGCGGCTGCGGCTTGCGCGCGCCCTTGTCGTCGTAGGGAAACTCGTACCAGACGTCGCCGCGGTCGATCTCCGCCGAGAGGTCCATCTCGGCAGCGTGGTACTCGGGCGGCGGCGGGAACCGCACGGCCACGCGCAGCGCGCGGAAGTCACTCGCGGCGTGCCGCTGGAAGAACGACAACGCGTCCTCGGGGGTCTCGAGGCCGAGGCGCGCGAGCACGGCGTCGGTGGCGGCCGTCACGAGGTCGGGCACGGGGTGGCGCGCGCCGTCGCCGCCGGCGTACGTCGCCTTCGACGAACCATCCTCGAGGATTCTCCCCGCGTGAACGGCGCGCTCCGTGAGCACGCGGCGCAGGGCCGCGAAGTCGTTGACGAGCAGCGGGCGCGCGAGCGCCTCGAGCGTCGTGCGCTTGAGGTCGGCCTGGTCGAAGACGGTGTGCTCCTGCTGGAAGTCGAACATCGCCTGGCGCATGGGCGTGTCGTAGACGCCGGCCTTGTGCTTGGCGAGATCGAGCGTGCCCTCGCAGGCGAGGCGCTTCTCCACCTCGGCGAACGCCGCGCGCGCCGCCTCCATGCGCCGGTGCGCCTTGACGTCCTTGGCGTAGCGCGGGTCGGCCTCGGCGAGCGCCTCGAGGCTCTCGGCGCCCGCCTGCGCGCGCGCGGCCTCGAGCCTCAGCTCGCGGAGGTGGTGCCTGGCGAGCTCCTTGTGCTCGGTCGTCGCGCCCCAGGTCGGGATCTCGTCGACGGCGAGCAGCGTCGTCGTGTCGAAGGTCGGATCGCAGGTCCGCGCGGCGTCGGCGAGAAAGCGGGCGCGCAGCACGCCGAGCGTGGGTGGTATGCCGTAAAGCTCGAGGTAATTCTTGTCGCCGGCGTCGAGGGGCTGACCGTCGCCGTCCTTGCGATCGCCCGCGAGGCCGGTGAAGACGGCGCGGTAGTGGTTGGGCAGCGGAGCGCCGCCCGAACCAGCGCCGTCGTCGAAGAGCGCGGGCGCCCAAGCGTCGCCGAGGTCGACGAGCGTGAGCCCGCGGGCGCGCGCGACGTCGGCGTCGACGACGCGCTCCTCGCCGCCCACGACTTGGATAGCCCGACGCTCCGGCGGCAGACCGGCGGCGGCGGGCAACGCATCGACGTCGGGCAACATCGACGAGCGTCGGGGGGCCCTCGTCGGCGCCCCGACGCTCTCCGACGGCGACGGGCCGCCTCCGCCTCGTGACGTGCCCGGGTCGGCGGCGGGGCGGCACCCTCCGTCGGCCAGGCAGGCGAAAATCGCCGCGGGGACGACCAACGATCGAATGGGCGCGATCGAGATCGTCACGGCGCGCGCCCCGCGACGTCGCAGTGTGGCTCGATGTTCTCAATCACGGCGCGTGTCACGCGGTGTCAGGGCGAATATTTATAGGACCCTCGGAGATCGTGTTTACTATACGCGCCTATGAGACGCACCTTCGTTACGGCCGTCGCATCCGCCTTCATCTCCGCCTGTGTGGCGGCCCTCCTCCTGCTCGGCACGGCGCGCACGGCGAACGCCACCGAGGTCGGTTATGGGCGCAAGTTCGGCCTCGGCTTCATGGTCGGCGACCCGACGGGCATCACGGCGAAGCTCTGGGTCGCCCCGACGAACTCGCTCGACTTCGGCCTGGGCTTTTGGGGCTATGGTTTCAACGATCGATGCGCGCCCAACGGTCCCTGTGATCGCTTCGGTTACAACAACGGCAGCTTCAACATCGATTACCTCTGGCAGTCGAACATCGTCCGCGGCCAGGCCCAGCTCGACTGGCACATCGGCGCGGGCGGCCGGATGCTCTGGTTCGGCGGCTGTACGGGCAAGTGCCTGGATGTCGGGGCGCGCATGCCGGTGGGTCTCGACCTCATGTTCGCGAACCCCGCGATGCTCGAGGTCTTCTTCGAGCTGGCGCCTGCCTTGTACTTCGTGTACGGCCCCTCCTTCGACATAGAAGCCGCGCTCGGCGTCAGATTCTATTTTTGACGTGATCCGCCACGCGCTGCCGCAGCCGGGCTGGCCAACGGCAGCGCAAGCCGCCCGCGCGCGGCTGTTCTCTCCCCGGCCGCTCGGACGTGCGCACGTCGCGCGGACCCGGACCTGGGTCCCCGCGATGGTGCCCTGGCGCGCCACGGCCGACGGCGACGTCACGCCGGCGCTCCTCGACTGGTACGCGCGCTTCGCCGCGGGACGGCCGGGCGTCCTCGTCGTCGAGGCAACGGGCATCCGCGACGTCCCGAGCGGGCCCCTCCTGCGCATCGGCGAGGATCGCTACGTGCCGGGGCTGGCGCGCCTCGTCGAGGCCGTGCGCGCCGCGAGCGGCGGCGAAACGCTCGTCTTCATCCAGCTCCTCGACTTCCTCGCGATCCGGCGCCGGCCCGCGCCCGCGCGCTACTTCAGCGAGCTTCTCGCGCTCGCGCCCCGCCACCGGGAGGGCCTCGCGCGCGTGACGGGCGACGCGGCGATCGCCACCGCGCCCGACGACGTGGTCCGCGCCCGCCTCGCCGCACTAGAGCCCGAGCTCCAGCGGCAGGTGCTGGCCCCGCGCGAGCGGGAAGCCGTCGAGCGCGGCGCGCGCGAACGCGTCACCGACACGCACCTGCCCCACATCCGCGCGCTCCCGCGCACGCTGCCGCCGCTGTTCGCGCGCGCCGCCGCGCGCGCGCGCGAAGCCGGCTTCGACGGCGTTGAGCTCCACTACGCGCACGCCTACACGATGGCGTCGTTCCTGTCGGCGCTGAACGGGCGCGACGACGGCTACGGCGGCGCGCCCGAGGCTCGCGTGCGCCTGCCCCGCGAGGTGCTGGCCGCCGTGCGCGGCGCGGTGGGCGCCGATTTCGTCGTCGGCTGCCGCCTGCTGTCCGACGAAGTCATCGCCGGCGGAACGTCGCCCGCCGACGCGGCGGGCTTCGCGGTCACCCTCGGCCGCGCGGGCGCCGACTACATCTCGCTGTCGGCCGGCGGCAAGTTCGAGGACGCCCGCCAACCGGCCGTGGGCGACGCGGCCTATCCCTACACGGGCGCGAGCGGCGCCGAGACCATCCCCACCGTTCGTTCAGACGAAGCTGGCCCCTTCGGCCGCCACCTGCCGGCCGCGGCCGCGATCCGTCGGGCCGTGCGCGCCGCGGACCTCGACACGCCCATCGTCGCCGCGGGCGGCATCACGACCTTCGCGCTCGCCGAGGCGGCGCTCGAGCGCGGTGACGTCGACTTCGTCGCGTCGGCGCGCCAGAGCCTGGCCGACCCCGACTGGTTCTCGAAGATGCGCCTCGGCCGCGGCGAAGAAATCCGCCGCTGCCAGCTCACGAACTACTGCGAGGCGCTCGACCAGCGCCACAAGCCCGTGACCTGCCACCTCTGGGACCATCCCGCGGGCGAACCACGGCGCCTGACCGCGCCGGAATGGCGCGGGGGGTGCGGGAACGACAAACCGCTCGACTGAGCCTTAGCTGGGCTCTTCTTCGTAGCTCTCGACGACGGAGTCGCCGAGATCGATCTCGCCCGTGCGATCGGGCGGCGGCGGGAGGCGTCCCGACACGCCGCTCGGGACGACAGCCGGCACCGCGCCGCTGCCTTCGTAGGCGCGGGCGCCCTCCACCGCGGCGTTCTGAGCGCGCGCCTTCCAGCGCGCAAGAGCCTTGTCGAGCTCCTCGTATGGAATCATTGGCCTCACCTTATCTCAAGAATGACGTCCTCAGGAAGGCGAGCGTAGCGTGCCTTCGCCACGCGGAGCGAGGGGGGCCGGCGAGGCCGAGCGAAGCGAGGGGGTGGGTGGAGGTGGTGTGGTGCCGACGCGCGAGCGGCAGCGAGCCGGACCCCGTCAGATCAAATCAAATGCCCAGCTTCTTGTACCGGATGCGGTGGGGCTGGTCGGCGGTGGCGCCCAGGCGGCGGTGCCGGTCGGCCTCGTAGTCCTGGTAGTTGCCCTCGAACCAGACGACCTGGCTGTCACCCTCGAAGGCAAGCATGTGGGTCGCGATGCGGTCGAGGAACCAGCGATCGTGGCTGATGACCACGACGCAACCGGCGAACGAGAGCAGGCCGTCCTCGAGGGCGCGCAACGTGTCGACGTCGAGATCGTTCGTGGGCTCGTCGAGCAGGAGGACGTTGCCGCCGCTGCGCAGGAGCTTCGCGAGGTTGACCCGATTGCGCTCGCCGCCCGACAGATCGCCGACGCGCTTCTGCTGGTCCGTGCCCTTGAAGCCGAAGCCGGCGACGTAGGCGCGCGCCGGCACCTTGCGCTTGCCGATCTCGAGGAACTCGGCGCCCTGCGCGATCTCCTCGAACGCCGTCGCCGTGGGGTTCAACGAATCGCGCGACTGATCGACGTAGGCGAGCTTGACGGTGTCGCCGATGCGCAGGGTGCCGCCGTCGGGCTTCTCCTGCCCCGTCATCATGCGGAACAGCGTCGTCTTGCCGGCGCCGTTCGCGCCGATGATGCCGACGATCCCGCCGCGCGGCAGGTTGAAGTTCAGAGCCTCGACGAGGACCTTGTCGCCGTAGGCCTTGCGAAGGCCCTCGGCCTTGATGACGAGATCGCCGAGGCGCGGCCCCGGCGGGATGGCTATCTCGATCGTGTCCTCGCGCTTCTGCTGCTCCTCGGCGAGCAGCTCCTCGTAGGCGGCCAGGCGGGCCTTCGACTTGGCCTGGCGCGCGCGCGGCGAGGCCCGCACCCACTCGAGCTCGCGCGCGAGGGTGCGCTGGCGGGCGGACTCGGACTTCTCCTCCGACGCGAGGCGCTTGCGCTTTTGGTCCAGCCAGGAAGAGTAGTTGCCCTCCCACGGGATCCCGGCGCCACGATCGAGCTCCAGGATCCATCCCGCGACGTTGTCGAGGAAGTAGCGGTCGTGCGTGACGGCCACGATGGTCCCCGCGAATTCGTGCAGGAAGTGCTCCAGCCAGGCGACGCTCTCCGCGTCGAGGTGGTTCGTGGGCTCGTCGAGCAGCAAGAGATCGGGGCGTTCGAGCAGGACCTTGCAGAGCGCGACGCGGCGGCGCTCGCCGCCCGAGAGCTTGGTGACGTCGGCGTCGGCGGGCGGGAGCCGGAGCGCGTCCATCGCGATCTCGAGCGTGCGATCGAGATCCCAGGCGTTGGCGGCCTCGATGGCGTCTTGTAGCTTGCTCTGCTCGGCGAGGACCTCAAGCCCGACGAGATGGACAAGCTGCTCGCTGAGCAGAGCAAGCTGCAGGACGCCATCGAGGCCGCGAACGCTTGGGACCTGGACCGCACCCTCGAGATCGCCATGGACGCGCTCCGGCTGCCTCCCG
>DASZFV010000094.1:0-8460 GCA_035939455.1 Polyangia bacterium | reverse complement strand
TTGACGTTGACGAACTCACGCAGGCCCCAGGACCCGAGCTCGCGGCCATAGCCGGAGGCCTTGACTCCGCCGAACGGGAACCGGGGGTCGGAGGCGACCATGTCGTTGACGAACACCGTGCCCGCGTCGAGGTCGCGCGCGAAGCGCTCGGCCAACGCCGCGTCGCGCGTCCACACGCTCGCGCCCAGGCCGAACGGCGTCGCGTTCGCGAGCGCGAGCGCCTCGCCCGCGTCGCGCGCGCGGAGCAGCGTCGCGACGGGCCCGAAGAGCTCCTCCGCGAACGCCGGCGCCGAACGTGGGACGTCGGCGAGCACCGTCGGGGGATAGAAGTTGCCGGTCCGCTCGAGGCGGTGTCCACCCAGCAGCACCTTTGCGCCGGCCTCGACGGACCGCTTGACCTGGTCGGCCAGCGTCGCGAGGATGGCGGCGGTTGCGAGCGGACCGACGTCGGTCGTGGGATCGAGGGGATCTCCCACGCGGAGGCGCTTCATGGCGGCCACGAACCCGGCCGCGAAGGCGTCGTAGGCGCTCGCGACGACGATGAAGCGCTTGGCAGCGATGCACGATTGGCCGTTGTTGACGACGCGCGCCTTGACGGCCGTCGCGATGGCGCGCTCGAGGTCGGCGTCCGCGAGCACGAGGAAGGGATCGCTGCCGCCCAGCTCGAGCACGGCCTTCTTGAGGTGCTCGCCCGCGGCGGACGCGACGCGCCTCCCCGCGGTCTCGCTGCCCGTGACCGTGACGGCGGCGACACGGGGATCGGCGATGATCTCTGGCACCTCCTCGGCGCCGACGAGTAGCGTCTGGAACACGCCCGCGGGCGCCCCCGCGCGGCGGAAGACGTCCTCGATGGCGAGCGCGCAGCGCGGGACGCTCGAGGCGTGCTTGAGGAGCGCGACGTTGCCAGCGACGAGCGTCGGCGCCGCGAAGCGGATGACCTGCCAGAAGGGGAAGTTCCACGGCATCACGGCCAGGACGGCGCCGAGCGGCTCAAACCGGACCTCGCCGCGACCTCCGGCCTGGCCGTTCCCGCCCGCCTCCGCGGCTGTCTCGACGACCTCGGTCCGCAGGAGCTCTTCTGCGCGGCTGGCGTAGTAGCGGCACGCGCCAGCGCATTTTTCCACCTCTTGGCGCGCGGCCTCGAACAGCTTACCCATCTCCTCGGTGGCGAGACGGCCCAGGCTCTCGGCCTCCTTGGCGAGGATCTCCCCCGCGTGCCCGACGACCGCGGCGCGGGCCGCCACGGGCAGCCGGCTCCAGGTCGCGAACGCGGCGTGCGACCGGGCGAGCGCCTCCTCGAGCTCGCCCTCCGTGAGCGCCTCGAACGACGGGCCGCGGACGCCGGTCGTCGGATTTACGCTCTCGATCGCCACGCCTCAAATGTAGTCGCCGGGCCATTGCGACGAAAGGGCCCATCGTTGTTATGTTTGCGCCCATGACGACCGCCAGAGAGCCGATCCGCCGCCGCTTCGGACCCTTGCCCGACCTCGTCCCCGTCATCGGTCAAGGGACGTGGCTGATGGGCGACGCGCGCCATCGCGGCGCCGAGGTCGCGGCGCTCCGCGCCGGCATCGCCGCCGGCGCCACGCACATCGACACCGCCGAGCTCTATGGCAACGCCGAGGAGCTCGTGGGCGAGGCCATCAAGGGGCTGCGCCGCGAGGACCTCTTCATCGTCAGCAAGGTCTTGCCGAGCAACGCCAGCCACAAGGGAACGATCCGCGCCTGCGAGACCGCGCTGCGGCGCATCGGCACGAGTTACCTCGACGTCTACTTGCTGCACTGGCGAGGAAGCCATCCGCTCGAGGAGACCCTGGGCGCCCTTGAGGCGCTCGTCGCTCAAGGCAAGATCCGCGCGCTCGGCGTCTCGAACTTCAACGTCGCCGATCTCGAGGAGGCCGACGCGGCGCTCACGAAACATCGCATCGCTTGCAATCAGGTCCTCTATCACCTCGAGGAGCGACACATCGACGGGGGCCTCGTCCAGTACTGCGCGGAGCGCGACATCGCCGTCGTGGGCTACAGCCCCTTCGGCCACTCGCGCTTCCCGGGCGCGGGCGGCCGCGGCGGGAAGGTCCTCGCTGCCGTGGCCGCGCGGCGCGGCGCGACGCCGCGCCAGGTGGCGCTGGCGTTCCTCGCGCGCGAGGCGCCGCGCTTCACGATCCCGAAGGCCTCCAGCGTCGCTCACGCCCAGGAGAACGCCGGCGCGCTGACGCTCGTCCTCGAGGCGCGCGACATCGCTGAGCTGGACGCCGCCTTTCCTGCGCGGGGGGGCGCCGACGACGAGCTGCCGATGCTCTAGACGGGCTCGTCCTAGAAAAGGTCGAGGAACATCGACGCCCAGAGCATGCCTTCGTCGCAGAAGTAGAGGAAGGCGCGCCCGCGGTAGGGCTTGCCGTCGGTGCGGTAGACCTCGAGGAAGTTCCGATCCCTCTCGATGATCGCCGCGACGTTGGCGCGGTGCCACTCCATGAGCGGGGCATCGACGGCGCCGAGCACGCGCATGAACGCCATCCCGAGCTGCATCCAGCTCGTATCGCCCTGGTAGTTGGGCGTGGCCGCGCGTGGCACGGGCAGCTCCGCGTCGGGGAGCCGCGTCGGGAAGTAGCGCAAGGGCAGGGGCCGCGTGAAGCCGCGCGCGTCGAGCGTGGCCAGCGCCCGACGTTGCAACTGCCTGTCGGTGACGACGTCGAAGTAGAACGGCCAGACGTTGGCGTCGCCCGACGGGATGTCGCGGCACAGCGAATCGCGGAAGTGGTCGCCCATCCAATGGTGCTGCCACATCGCGCCCACGACGTCGTGGCCGGCGAACGGGTTCGGCATGTGCAGCTCGTGGAGCAGGCGCCCCAGGAGGCCGATCATCGTGTTCGCGAAGACCGTCGAGCGGCCCGTCATGCAGTCGCGCGGCCCGGAGAAGTACCCGTCCGGGCGCGCCATGCCGAGCGTCGGATCGAAGACGACGTCGTAGAAGCGCTGAATCTCGCGCGTCAGCAGCTCGCGGTGGCGCGCGACGAGGTGCTCGGCGCCCGCGGCCCGCAGGCCCCACAAGAGCAGGGGCAGCGAGTCGCAGGCATAGGCGTACACGTCGCGGGCGAAACGCCGGTTGAAGATCGTCGTCGTGATGCGCCCGGCGCGCTCGAAGCGCTCGAGGCCCCACTCCCACGAGCGCACAACGCGCTCGCGGTGGCCGAGGCGAATCAGCGCGGGCGTGCACATCGCGAGGTCCCGCGTCCAAAATTGCTTGAAGTGGCCCGCCGAGCCCGCGAAGAACTCTCCTGTCCAGCAGTCTTCGACGACCGCGGCGCAGATGTCCGGCGCGCGGCCGGCGTACCGCTTCCAGCCGAAGAGGCGGCGCCAGGCCGACCTCGCACCTACATTGAGCCCCGCGCCCAGGAGCACAAGATCCAAGGGCAGGGGTGCGGACGCGTTTGGGTCGGCCGGCGGCAGATGCAGGCGCCGACCCGGAACGAGGGCCGCTTGATCGAGCTGCAAATGGGGCGCCGTCATGTCTTTCTCATCGTCATCGCGAGCTGACTTCTGAACATATGATGCCCGCGCGCGTCCAAGGAAGTAAGGCCTGAGCTTTACATGGCTTGTTTTACCGGTAGAGTGCTTGGCGTTTTCGGCCGCCGGCGAAAGCCCCCATGAACGCGACGCGCTGCGACCTCCATCTACACTCTGCCGCGTCGATCGGCAACGACGAGTGGTATACGCGATTCTTCGGATGCCCGGAGAGCTACGCCGAGCCTCTCGAGCAGTATGAGCTTTGCAAGACGCGCGGCATGTCGCTCGTCACCTTGACGGACCACGACACCATCGCGGGCGGGCTGCAGCTCCTCGATCGCCCCGACTTCTTTCTCTCCGAGGAGGTCACGGCCACTTTCCCCGAGAACGGCTGTATCATGCACGTGCTGGCGTGGAACATCACGCCGGCTCAGCACGAGGAGATCCAGGCGCGCCGTCGCGATATTTATCGCCTGTGCGAGTACCTGAACGGCGCCGGGATCGCGCACGGCCTCGCCCACCCGCTGTTGAGCCCGAACTGGAAGCTGGACGCCGACATCGTCGAGAAGGTCTTGCTGCTCTTTCCGGCCCTCGAGGGCGTCAACGGGATGACGGATCGGCGCATCGAGCCCGACCTGTCGGTCATCCTCGAGCGCCTCACGCCGAGCGTGATCGCGGCGCTGGCCGCGAAGCACGGCCGGCCGGCCTTCGGGAAGACGCCCCACAAGAAGGCGCTCACGGCGGGCTCGGACGACCACGTGCGCCGACGCAGCGGCACGGTCTACACGGAGATCGACGGCGGCGGTCTGGCCCCGGGGGTCTTCGTGGCGCGATGCATGGCGGGCGAGGGGCGGCTCGTGGGTCGCCAGGCCCACATCGACACCATGGCGATGTCCGTCAAGCACACCACCTACCATCACCTCAAGCAGCGGCAGGACGAGAACGGCTACCGCAACCCGTTCGTCGACATGATCGACCTCATCGCGGGTCGGGATCCCGAGACGGCGACCGGCAAGGCCGGCAACGCCGGCTCGACCGACGGCGGCACGGCGAGCGGTTTCGTGGCGACGCTGTGCGCGGGCGCCGAGCGCGCCGCCGTCCCCCCGGGCAAGCCCTACGATCTGCTCGAGGTTCCCGCGGAGCTGACCGAGGCGGACGACGCGCGCGTCATCGGCGCCGTGGGACGCCTCGCGGACAAGGTGCTCGAGGGCGCCCTGGGCGATCTGCTCGCGGGCGCTCAGGACTTCGACCTCTACCGAATTTTCGCGGCGCTTCGTGACATGGCGGGCGGTCTCGTGACGGCGGCGCCGATGTTCTTCGCCGCCGATCACTTCGGCAAGCAGGAGCAAGCCGTGCGGCGCATGTGGAAGCAATGGACGGCGTTCGAGCTGCCGCCGCGCCCGGAACGTCTGGGGGTCTTCACCGATTCCCTCGTGCAGGTCGACGGCGTATCGACGTGGTGCAAGCGCTTCCTCGGGCGGGCGCGCGCCGAGGGACGTGACGTCGTCGTTCCCTACTGTGGCGATCTTCCCGCGCACGTCGAGGATCGGGTGGGCTTCGAGGCCGTCCCCGTCGTGACCTCGTTCACGCTGCCCATTTACTCGGGCATCAAGTTTCACGTGCCCTCGCTGGTCGAAACTCTTCAGTGGACCTGGCGCGCGGGCGTCTCGCACGTCGAGCTCGCGACGCCGGGCCCAATGGGCCTCGTGGGGCTGCTCGTCGCCAAGGTCCTGCGTCTGCCGGTGACGGCGAGCTATCACACCGAGGTGCCGGCGCTCATCCAGCCGCTCGGCGGTAACCTCATGATGGAGCGGGCGACGCGGCGCTACCTCGCCTGGTTCTACGGGCGCGTCGACCGCGTCTTCGCGTTCTCGGCGGGCTCGCGCGACGCGCTCGTAGACATGGGCGTCGCCGCCGAGAAGGTGGAGGTCATGCCGGTCGCCGTCGATCCGGACGACTTCTCGCCCGCGCATCGTTCGCCCGGAGTCTTCGAGGTGCTCGATCTCGACGTCGGCGACCGGCCCGTCATCCTGAGCGTCGGGCGCATCTCCGAGGAGAAGAACCTGCCCGTCATGATCGAGGCCGTCGAACGGCTCCAGGGCCGCCGTCCGGCGCCCGTCCTCGTGCTGGTGGGCGAAGGGCCCGAGCGGCCCTGCCTGGAGCAGCGCTGCCGCGGCAAGTCCTTCGTGCGCTTCGCGGGTCTGCAGGCGGGCGAGACGCTCAAGCAGATCTATGCCTCGGCGCGCGTGTTCGTCTTCGCGAGCCGCGTCGACACGCTTGGGCTCGTCAACATGGAGGCCATGGCGAGCGGCCTGCCCGTGCTCGTCCCCGACGACGCCTGCATCGCCGAGTTCGTGACGCACGGTCTCTCGGCCGAGTGCTACTCTTTCGGCGCCGCCGGCCTCTCCGAGGCCCTCGCCCGCGTGCTCGACGACCCGTCTCGGGCCGCGCGCCTCGGGGCGGGTGGCCGCCAGGCGATGATCGAACGCTGGAACGAGGCGTCGTTCTCGCGCATCTGGAAGTCGCTCACGCAGCAGACGTGAACGCCGCGGCGGTCTCGCCGCCCGCGGCTGTCCCGGGGCCTCCCGCGCTGCTCGTGTCCTTGCACGATGTCTCGGCGCTCACCCTCGCCGACTGCGAGCGTGCGCTCACGCTCTTGCGCGAGGCGGACCTGCCGCCCGCGGCGCTCACCGTGCTCGCGATCCCGCGTCACGAAGGCGGCGTCGCGCTCGACGAGGACCGGGCGACCGTGCGCTTCCTGCGCGACCTCGCCGACGCCGGCGCGACGCTCGTCATGCACGGCCTCACGCACCGCATGCCGCGGCGGGCCTGGACGCCGCTCGGTTTCGTGCGCGGGCATGTTTTCGCGCGAGGACAGGGCGAGCTCCTGCGCGCGACGGCCGCCGAGGCGACGCGGGCGCTCGAAGAGGGGGCCGCCATCTTGCGCCGTGCCGGCCTCGAGGCGGCGACGCGTGGCTTCGTGCCGCCAGCGTGGCTGCTCTCGGCGGCGGCGCGCGAGGTCGTCGCTGCCGCGGGCTTCGCTTTCTATGAAACGTTCGGCGGCATCGTTCACGCCGGTCGCGTGCGCGCGCCTCGCGTCATCGGCTGGGGCTCGCTCAACGCCGTCGAGACGATGGCGACGGCCGTCTATGCCGATCTGCAGTCACGCCTGCCGGCCCGCGACACGCGCCTCGCCGTTCACCCCGCCGACATGCGCCGCCCCCCGCAGCGACGCGCCGTGACGCGGGCGCTCGCACGCCTCGCGGCGCGCACGCGCCCGCTCTCCTACGCGGCCTTCCTCGCCGGGTGACGGTCTCGGCCGGGGCTGCGCGCGCCGCGCGCTTCAGTGGCAGTCGGGGACGCTCGGGAGGCGGCAGACATTGTTCTGGCACGTCGCGGGCGGGACGCAGACCGCGTTGCCGCCGCACGCCTCGCCGTCCTGGGCCGGGTTGGCGCACACGCCGCCGGTCAGAAAGTTCGAGCAGGGGGCGACGAAGCCCACGCAGAGCGTCCGCGAGCCGAGGCTGCAAGCCTCGCCGCCCTTGGCGACCTCGATCGTGTCGCAGACGTGGGTGAGCTGGTTGCAGATGACGCCCTTGGACAGATCGCACGCCTGGTCGGAGTCGGCGCACGCGCCGCCCGCGCCGAGCTTGGCCGTGCACTTGGCGCTTCCGTTCATCGTCGGGCAGTACAGGTCGCTGCGGCAGGGTTGGTTCGGGAGGTTGCAGTCGCCGCCGGGGCCGGACGGCGCGACGCACTTCTTGCTCGCGCAGACGAGCCCGCTCATACAGCCGCCGTCGACCGCGCAATCGCCGCCGGCGGCTTGGCGCGGGCTGCAGACGCCGCAGGCGTCGGTCTTGTTGCAAAAAGTGCTCACGCATTGGAGGTCGGACCCGCACGCCACCCCGTTGGCGACGGTGCCGGGCTTGGCCGTGCAGACGCTCGGGAAAATTCCGGCCAGCAGATCGTCGCAGGTGGTTCCGCCCAGCGCCGCGGCGCAGCTCGCGAGATCGGTCGGCGTGCGCCCGATGCCCGCGACGCTCTCGTCCGTCGTGCACGACAGGACGGCGCGCGAGACGCACGTGCCCTTGTCGCCATAGAGCACCTGGACGGCGACGGGCGCGCAGGCGTCGAGACTGTCGCACAGCGCGGTCGCGACGTTGGTGCAGCCCTCGGCCGCCGTGAGCGGTCCTGCCTCCGCGGGCGCATCGTTGCCGGCGTCCGGCGCCGCCGCGGTCACGCCGCCGCATCCGAGCGCCGCCGCCCCGACCAGCCCAGCCACTCGATACGTCCAGCCCTGGGAATGAGACATGAGGTCCTTTCGCAGCGACAGACCCGGCAAGCGTACTCCGCTCGCAAGCCCATCGTACGTGGCCGCGCTCACGCCGTCAAAATTTGGCGCATGGCCTCCGACATCGTCCGACATCTGAGATGTGACATGCGCCGTCGCGGCCGGGGCACGCTCGCTCAACCCGCGAGGGGCAGGAGGACGAAGGCCGCGGCGACGAGCGCGATCGAGACGCTGACGAGCAGCCCGTCAGCCCAGCGCGGCGTCGGGCGCGGCCAGCGGGCGCGCGCGAAACCAACGGCACCGCCCGTGAGCAGGCCGCCGACGTGCGCGGCGTTGTCGACCGCGATCGCTCCGCCCGCCGTCACGGCGAACCCGATGACGAGGACGAAGAGGACGTTCTTGCCGAGCAGGCGCGCGATCTCGCGCTGCCCCGTGAGCCACGCGAACACCGCGGCGACGCCGAAGAGACCCATGATGGCTCCCGACGCGCCCGCGGAGATCTGCGGCCGATGGTGGAGGACGGCGAGCATCGTTCCGAGGGCGTTGCCGGCGGCGCCCGTCGCGACGTAGGTGGCGAGGAACAACCCGCGGCCGATGGCGCGCTCGGCGAGGACGCCGATCTGCGCGAGTACCCACATGTTCATGAAGATGTGGAGGACGTTGAC
>DASZFV010000093.1:0-2909 GCA_035939455.1 Polyangia bacterium | reverse complement strand
GCGCGTCACGTGGACGCGCGGCCCGAGCGTCGTCGCGTGCCGTGACGTCGAGGTCCTCGCGCGCCCGCCGCGCGGCGGGCGCATAGCCGCCGGCAAGGGCGTATGGGAGTCGCGCCGGACCTGGGACCGGCGCCTCGAGGATCTGTATTCGGCGTGGATCGAGCGGCTCTTCGACGCGCCCGTCGATCAGTCGCTCGACTTTCGGCCGCTGCACCAGGCGCTGCGCGATCCGGCCCGCAACGTGCTCTACGGGTTCCTCGGCCTGCGCGAGGACGATCCCAAGAACAAGGCCGCGATCCCGGCGACGCCCGACTGCGCCGACCTGCCGTACTTCCTACGCGCGTACTTCGCGTGGAAGCTCGCGCTGCCCGTCGGCTTCCGCGACTGCGACCGGGGCACCGATGCGCGACCGCCGCGTTGTTCGAGCCTCACGACGAACGAGGACGTGCCGGCGGGCCACGGCGTGCTCGCCGGCGTCAGGGCGTTCCTGCGGCAGATGTCGAACCACGTCCAATCGGGCAGCGCGCGCACGGCGCTCGACGACGAGGACACCGACTACTATCCGGTGCGCCTCGAGCGGAAGGCGCTGCGGCCGGGGGTCGTCTACGCCGATCCCTACGGGCACGTCATGATGATCGTGAGGTGGGTCGAGCAGACACGCGATCGCGGCGGGCTCCTGCTCGCGGTCGACGGCCAGCCCGACACGTCGGTGGGCCGCAAGCGTTTCTGGGAGGGGACGTTCCTGTTCACGAACGACACGAAGAGTGCGGGCCCCGGCTTCAAGGCCTTCCGGCCGCTCGCGCGTGGCGCCTCGGGCGCGCTCGAGCCCGTGCGCAACGCCGCCATCGGCGGCGCGGGCGATCCGGCGCACGCGCCCTTCTCGACGGAGCAGGGTAAGCTCGCGCCCGACGAGTTCTACGCGCGCGTGGGCAAGCTCATCAACCCAGCGGGGCTCGACCCGGCGGCGGCCTACGGCGAGACGCTCGACGCGCTCGTCGAGCAACTGAAGGTGCGCTTGGGGTCGGTCGACAACGGCGAGAAGTTCATGCGCGAGAACGCCAACCCCGTCGTGCCCATGCCGGAGGGCGCGAAGATCTTCGAGACGACCGGGCCCTGGGAGGACTACGCGACGCCTTCGCGCGACATGCGCCTCATCATCGCCATGAACGTGCTCGCGGGCCTCCCCGAGCGCGTCGTGCGGCATCCCGCGCTCTTCAACCTGGGCGCGCGCAAGCCGGCGGCCGCGGCCGACGAGCTGCGCAAGCTGCACGCCGAGCGCGTGCGAGAACGCGGCATCGAGTACCGCCGCAGCGACGGAACCACGTTCAAGCTGACCGTGGCCGACCTGCTCGAGCGCAAGGCCGCGCTCGAGATCGCCTACAACCCCAACGACTGCGTCGAGACGCGCTGGGGCGCCGCGCCGGGCTCCCCGGAGGCCGCGGCCTGCGCGCGTCACGCTCCGCCCGACCAGCAGGCCCGTATGGCCGAGGTGCGGGCCTGGTTTCACGACGCCAAGCGCCCGCCCCGCTGAGCGGGGCCAGCTTGCACGACGCGCCGCCCTTGGCCCTGGCCCTGGACAAGGGCCGGGCGGGTTGCCAAATTCAAGGCCTCTTAGAAAGCGCGGCGTGACGTGACAAGGAGGCGCACGTGGACAACCGCAGACCAGAGCTCACGAAGCGGCAGAGGGAGATCGCGCGGCAGAAGCGCCAGCAAGAAAAGATAGATCGCCGCAACCAGCGCCACCGCGATCGCGCGGAGCGCTCGGCGAGTGGTGCCCAGGAAGAGGATCCCGACATCGCAGGCATCGTGCCGGGTCCGCAGCCGCCGCTCGAGGAGTGAGCGACCGGAGCGCGCGAGCAAGAACGTACCACTCGACGCGCGGGCGGTATACGATGCCGGCCCAGTGAACCTCGCCACGACCCCAGCGACGACCCCAGCGACGATGATGAAGGTCGGGGTCCCCAAGGAGATCTATCCGAACGAGCGCCGGGTCGCGGCCACGCCCGACACGGTGCAGAAGATGCGCAAGCTCGGCCTCGAGGTGATCGTCGAGTCGGGCGCGGGCGACGCGTCGAACTTCGCGGACAGCGTCTACGTCTCGGCGGGCGCGACGATCGCCGCGAGCCCCGACGCGGTCTGGACCGACGCCGACATCATCCTCAAGGTGCGCCAGCCCATGTTCCGCCCGGGCACGACGGTGCACGAGTCGGATCTCATGAAGCCGGGCGCGGCGCTCATCAGTTTCTTCTGGCCCGCGCAGAACAAGGAGCTCATCGAGCGCATGGCCGCGCGCAAGGTCACGGTGCTCGCCATGGACGCCATGCCGCGCATCACGCGGGCACAGCGCATGGACGCGCTGTCGGCCATGGCCAACATCGCGGGTTATCGCGCCGTCGTCGAGGCCGCCTACAAGTTCGGACGGTTCTTCTCGGGCCAGGTCACGGCGGCGGGGCGCGTGAAGCCCGCGCAGGTCTTCGTGCTGGGCGCGGGCGTCGCGGGGCTCGCCGCCATCGCCGCGGCCAAGGCGCTCGGCGCGCAGGTGCGGGCCTTCGACACGCGCGCGGCGGCGCGCGAGCAGGTCGAGAGCCTCGGCGCCCAGTTCGTCGAGTTCAAGTTCGATGAACAGGGCGAGGGGCAGGGTGGCTACGCCAAGGAGATGAGCGAGGCCTATCTCGCCGCCGAGCAGGCGCTCATCGCGCAGCACGCCAAGCAGTCGGACATCATCATCTCGACGGCGCTCATCCCGGGAAAGCCGGCGCCGCAGCTCGTGACGTCGGGCGCGGTCGTCAGCATGGCGCACGGCTCCGTCATCGTCGACATGGCGGCCGAGCAGGGCGGCAACTGCCCGCTCACCGAGCGCGACAAGATCGTCGAGAAGTTCGGCGTCACGATCATCGGGCTCACCGATC
>DASZFV010000092.1:0-3751 GCA_035939455.1 Polyangia bacterium | reverse complement strand
GAGGTGAGGCGCGTCGGCGGCCGCGGCGGCGAGCTGGACGAGGGCCGCGGGGACGGGGCTCCCGAACATCCCTTGCACGACGGCGTCGATGCTGGTGGCGCCGCCCACCGTCTGGGTGCCGCGACAGAGGGTGGGCGCGCCGCTCGGTCCGGTGAGCGTCGCGCCGCGGAGCGCGCCGAGCGCGTCACCCACGGGGCCGTCTGCGCCGGGCGCCGTCGCGGGCACGCAGTCGAGCGGAACTGCGTCGCTCGCGGGCCCGAGCGCATCGATCGTGCAGTCGAGCCAGAGCTGCGCAGGGTCGAGGGGACAGTCGGTGAGGTCGCGCCAGGCTGCGGCGAGGGTTGCCGCGGCCGCGAGGGGCGGCGCGATCGCGAGGGAGGTCGTGGCCGCGTACGTTCCCGCGGGATCGGGGCCCACGTCGACGAGCGGCAGCGCGATCTGCACGGCGCTCCCCGCGACGAGCGCGCGCCCCTGCAGATCGGCGCAGCCCAGCGCCCGCACGACGCCACGGCCGTCGCGCGCCCGCCCCACGATCGCGTACCCGACGGCGGTGCTCACGAAGTCGTAGCGCGCGACCGCGCCCGAGGCGGGCACGGAGCGCATCGTGCGCACGGGTTGCGGCGGGTTGCGCACGTCGATGTCGCCGCAGGCGCCGTTGTCGAAGAAGAGGATCTCGATCGTCGTCGCGACGGCGGCGGCGTGCGCGCCCGCGGGCGCGGGGAAGAACGGCGCGACGTCGACGGCGCCGACGTCGCCCGCGGCCACGACGACGACGACGTCTACCTGGGCGTTGGCGCTCGTGGCGCGCACGCGGAACACGGCCGCGAGACCGGCGGTGACGTGCGCGGCGCATCGACCCTGGGCGTCGGTCGTCGCGCTCGCCGTCGCGAGCGCGGCGCCTTGCGCTTTTGCGCTCGGCGCCGTCGGGTCGTCGACGATCGCGAACGTCACGACGGCGCCCGGGAGGGGCGCGCCCGTCGGGCCGAGCAGCACGAAGCCCAGCGTGCCCATCCCTCCGGGCGGCACCGAGATCGACTCCGGCGTCGCCGTGAGCGTGCGCGGCGTCGTGGGCGTGGGCGGGGCCGCCTCGGGGCCGCCGCACGCCGCGCCCGCGCAGGCGGCGAGCGCCGCGCACAGGACGCGGGCCGCGGGAGAGAATCGGACGGCGCGGGGCATGGCAACCGACATTCTAGCTCGCTTTGGCTCGCTCGCTTTGGCTCGCCGCCGAGCGCCGCGCCGCGGCCCGGGCCCGGGCGCCGCCCTGTGGATGAATTGTGGATGACTGCCTGCGAAGTGAGGCCAGGCCGGTAGTTGCCAGGTTCCCGGTTCGTCCACAGCGCGCGGAGGTATAAATGGGGGCTTCGCATGGCCGATTTTTCCCATCTCCACTTGCACACGCAGTACAGCCTGCTCGACGGCGCCATCCGACTCGACCAGCTCTTCCCGAAGGTGCTCGAGCGGGGCATGAAGTCGGTGGCCATCACCGACCACGGAAACCTCTTCGGAGCCCTCGACTTCTACCAGCGCGCCAAGGCCCACGGCGTCAAGCCCATCTTCGGCTGCGAGACGTACATCGCGCCCGATCGCCACGACAAGACCGAGCGCAAATCGAACCACATGATCCTTCTGGCCAAGGATCAGACCGGCTGGAAGAACCTCTCCTACCTGAACTCGATGGGTTACCTCGAGGGCTTCTACTACAACCCGCGCATCGACAAGAAGCTGCTGCGCGAGCGCAGCGAGGGCCTCATCGGCCTGTCGGCCTGCCTGGGGGGAGAGGTCGCGCAGACGATCATGCGGCGCGGGCCCGAGGCGGCCGAGGGCGTGGCGCGCGAGTTCGAGGACATCTTCGGCAAGGGCAACTTCTTCCTCGAGGTGCAGCCCAACGGGCTCGAGGAGCAGGAGACGGTCAACGGCCACCTCCAGGAGCTCGCGCGGAAGACCGGCATCCCCCTCGTCGCCACCAACGACTGCCACTACCTGAACCAGTCCGACGCGCGCGCCCATGAGATCCTCATGTGCGTCCAGCAGAAGAAGACCATCCACGACGACAAACGCCTGCACCACCGCAACGAGGCCTTCTTCGTCAAGACGCCCGCCGAGATGGACGCCTACTTCAAGCACCTGCCCGAGGCCATGGAGAACGCCGCGCGCATCGGCGAGCTGTGCAACGTCGAATTCAAGCTGGGCGAGACCTTCCTGCCGCGCTTCCAGGTGCCCGATGGCATGACGGCCGAGAGCTACCTGCTGGCGGTCGCCGAGGAGGGGCTCGCCAGACGTGTCGCGGAGGCGAACCGCCGCAGCCAGCGCCTCGACGAGGACGCCTACCGCGCGCGGCTCAAGCTCGAGCTCTCGGTCATCACGAAGATGAGCTTCGCCGGCTACTTCCTCATCGTGTGGGACTTCATCCGCTACGCCAAGGACCACAACATCCCCGTCGGGCCGGGCCGCGGGTCGGGCGCGGGCTCGCTCGTGGCCTACAGCCTGCGCATCACGGATATCGATCCCATCTCCAACAAGCTCCTCTTCGAGCGCTTCCTCAACCCCGAGCGCGTCAGCATGCCCGACTTCGACATCGACTTCTGCATGAACCGGCGCGACGAGGTCATTCAGTACGTCACGCAGAAGTACGGCAAGGACAACGTCGGCCAGATCGTGACGATGCACCAGATCAAGGCGCGCTCGGGCGTGCGCGACATCGCGCGCGCCATGGCGATCCCCTTCGCCGAGGCCGACAAGGTCGCGAAGTTCGTGCCCGAGCCCGTGCAGGGCAAGAGCCCGCCCATCGCGGAAGCCATCGAGAAGGAGCCGCGGCTCAAGGCGCTCTACGACGAGAACCCGACCTACCGCGAGCTGCTCGACGTCGCGAAGCGCCTCGAGGGCCTGAACCGCCACGCGGGCAAGCACGCCGCGGGCGTCGTCATCGGCGACCGGCCGCTGTGGGAGTACGTGCCGTGCTTTCGCCCGGCGGGCGACGAGGACGGCATCGTCACGCAGTACGACAAGGACATGGTCGAGAAGGCCGGCCTCGTGAAGTTCGACTTCCTCGGCCTCAAGACGCTCACGGTCATCCAGACCTGCCTGGACATCGTCAACAAAGAGAAGGCGGCCGCCGGGCCAGGTGGACAGGAGCCGCTCGACCTCTCGTTGATTCCGCTCGACGACGTCGGCGTCTACAAGATGATCTCGGCGGCCGACGTCACGGGGGTCTTTCAGTTGGAATCAAGCGGCTTTCGTGAGCTGCTCAAGAAGCTCAAGCCCGACTGCTTCGAGGACATCGTCGCGGCGGGCGCGCTCTACCGCCCGGGCCCGCTCGAGGGCGGCATGGTCGACGACTTCATCGAGCGCAAGCACGGCCGCAAGCGCGTCGAGTACGATCACCCGACGCTCGAGCCCATCCTCAAGGACACCTACGGCGTCATCGTCTATCAGGAGCAGGTCATGCAGATCTCCTCGGCGCTCGCGGGCTACTCGCTCGGCAAGGCCGACCTGCTTCGCCGCGCCATGGGCAAGAAGAAGGCGGAGGCGATGGCCAAGGAGAAGGAGGCCTTCCTCGGCGGCGCCAAGGACAAGAAGATCGACCCCCGGATCGCCGAGCGTGTCTTCGACCTCATGGAGAAGTTCGCGGGCTACTGCTTCAATCGCTCGCACTCGGCGGCCTACGGGCTGCTCACGTACCAAACGGCGTACCTGAAGCGTTACTTCCCCGTCGAGTTCTACGCGGCGCTCCTCACCTGCGACAAGGACGACA
>DASZFV010000091.1:0-10269 GCA_035939455.1 Polyangia bacterium | reverse complement strand
TCGAGTTCCAGAACGACGTGAACGCCCTCATCGCGCGGGTCGAGCATCTCCAAATACCCTGGCGATCACTGTCGGATCTGAATCCGGCACCCCTCGCGAGCGCGATCGTCGCAGACATGACGCCGCTGCCGGTGGCGCGCGGTGACAAGGCCGCGAGCATCGGCCGCCTGGCGCCGCTCGTCGTGGCCCCTCGTGCGGTTCCGGTAACCTCCGCGCGTCGCTGACGCGCCGGGCTCAGGCCGCCGCGGCGCGCGCGATCGCCGTGCCGACCTTCTCGCGCAGCACGAAGTAGTCCTCGCTGATCGCGAAGCGCAGGAGGTCGCGAAAGGCTTCGTGGGACTTCGCGAGCGCGCGCAGGTCCTCGGCGGGCCGGTCGGCGAGCGGTGCGCCCTCTTCGAGCACGAGGCGCGCCGCGGTCTTGAGATCGCCGCAGAGGAGGAGCCCGGCCCGGTTGCCCGTGTGCTGCACGACGGCCCGCCAGCGCACCGAGCTCCACGACGTCGTGCCGAGCTCCTGGAAGAGCTCGACGAGGCGCTTCGAGACTTTGTAGGGGACGTTCTTCTTGAGATCGGTCGCTGGATCGGCGCCTGCGTCCGAGGCACGGCGGCGCGCGTGGCGCGGGTGGAAGGCCTTGAGGACGTTGCTGAAGAGCGGGGTGAACTGTTTCGCGCGCACGCCCGCCGCGAGGATGTACTCGGGGCGCGACAGCTCGAGGCCGCGCGCGAGCTCGAAGCGGACCTCGGCCGCGGGCGCCCCCTCGGCGAGGTGGCCGCCTACGACGAGCGCCGGCGGCGATTGCACGACGATGGTGACGTCGTGGGCGCCCGGCGCCGCCGCGCCGCCCGCCTTGAGATAGAGCGCCGTCTTCTTGTTGGCGAGCGCCTTGGCGACCTGGCCGTAGATCTTGCCGAGGTCGAGGTCGGACATGGGCGAGATCTTGTCCTGGGCCGAGACGCCGAAGTCCTCGACGCGCTGGCCGATGAGGCCGGGGGCGCCGTCCCACAGGGACGAAAAGATCTCCGCCATCGCGATCGCGTCGGGCATCGCGAGATGGAGCTTGCGGTCCTGATCGTCGATGGGCGCGGCGTAGGGGTCGTCGGGCTTGAGCGTGGTCGAGGGGTGGGTGTCGAGGTAGGCGTTCTCCTCGCGCGTCGTTTCGCCGAGGAGCGCCAGCACCTCGTAGCAGCAGCGCGCGCGATCGACGAAGCCGCGGCGCGCGTAGCCGGCGGCGAGGGCGCGCAGCGAGTCCGAGCGCGTGACGTCCGCCATGAGCAGACGGCGGTGGATCTCTGCGGCGGCGTCGGCGTGCTCGGGCTTGTCGCCGTAGAGTGCGACGAGCGCCTCTCGCGCGGGGAGGCGCTCGGGATCGAGGGCGACCGCCGCTTCGAACGACCTCATCGCGGCGCCGGGATCGCGCTTGCGCTGAAGCTCACCCAGGCGCTCCCACAGGCGCGCGCGGCGCGCGTGGGCCGCGCGCGCGCCCGCGACGGCGGCGTCGAGCTCGGGGAGCTCGGGGAGCGTGCGCGCGAGCCGGGCCTTGAGCGCCTTCTTGTCGATGGCCTTGTCGCCGAGGTCGCACAGCGCGACGAGGGCATCCTCGTCGTACACGTCCTCGGCCAGCGCCTGATCGAGGAGGGCGGCCGCCTCTTTCGGGTTTCCGCGCTCGGCCATGAGAACGGCGGCGTCCCGGCGTCGCGCGGCGCGCTCCTTGGGATCCTTGACGAGATCGATGAGCAGCGCCGAGGTGCGCGCCGCGGCCTCGCCGTCCCCGCGCTTGCGCTGCAGATCGAGCGCCTTTTCGAGCAGGCCGACGTGCTCCTCGCGCGGCGGACCCTCGGCCTTGAGGGCCTCCTCGTAGGACCTGAGGGCCTGGGCGTCGTCGTCGGACTCGAGGGCGAGATCGCCGAGCTGCTCCCAGAGGCGCGCGCGCTCGGCGAAGTCGGTCGTCGTCTCAGCCATGCGGCGCAGATATGCGGCCGCCTTTTGCCGCTCGCCGCGCTCGAGCGCGAGGTCAGCGAGCGCGCGCAGCGAGGCGCGGTGGGTCGGGCGCAGCGTGAGCGCAGCCTCGTACAGCGCCATGGCCTTCTCGGGCCGCCGCAGCTTCGTCTCCGCCTGCGCGGCGTGCGCCACGGCGTCGGCGACCTCCTCGGGGAACATGGCGGCGTCGGGGTGATCGGCGAGCGGCCCGAGGTGGAGCGCGGCCTCCCGCCACTTGCCCGCGCGGAAGCGGTTCTCGCCGAGCGACAGCTTCGTCAGCAGCTGGCCGCCGTTCATGCGGTCGGCCTCGACGAGCTGCCGATAGGCCTCGTCGAGCTTGCCCAGCTTCTCGTGCACCTCGGCGAGGCGCTGGTAGAGGCGCGCCGCCTGCTGGGGCTGCGTGCGCAGCTTGCGCACGGCTTCCGTGAGGCGTTTTTCGGCCAGCTCCCACTGTCCCTCTTTGTAATAGATGTCGGCGATGGCGAGCACGGCGGGCAGATGGTCGGGCGCGAGGGCGAGCGCCTCCTCGAGCCGTTGTTGGGCCGTCGCGGCGTCGCCCAATCCTTCCCACGCGGCTCGGCCGAGATCGGTGAGCACGGCCGCGCGCACCCCCGGCTCGCTCGCGCTGTCGAGCTGCCGCTCGAGGATGCCCCGCGCCTCGTCCCAGTGGCCCTGCGACGCGAGCAGGGCGGCCAGCCCGCGCAGAGCCTCGCCGTGCGTCGGGTCCTCGACGAGGGCTTCCTCGAAGCAGGTGCGCGCGTGCTCGGGCAGCGAGAGCTGCTCGCGGTACACGCGCCCGGCGTCGAGCAACGCCTCGACGGCCTCGCCCCCAGGCGCGCCGCGCAGCGCGCGCGCCTGACGCACGCGCGTCTCGGCGTAGTGCTGGAAGTCGTTCTCCTTGAGGTAGAGCCGCGCGAGGGCGGCGAGCGCCGCCGGGTTCTCGGGCGAGGCCCTGAGAGCCGACTCGACCTCCCTGCGCGCCGCATCGGGGTCGTTTAGATCGTCGAGCCTGAGCAGCGACAGCTCGAGGCTGAGCCCGGCGACGCGCTTGAGGATCTCGGGCGAGCTGCCCGTCGCGCGCTCAATCTCGATGCGCCGCGACAGGACGCGCGCGGCCTCGTGCGCCAAGCCCGCGCGGCGGAGGTTGCGCAGCAGGACCACCATGAGCTCGTCGTCGCGAATGGCGTCGTCGCCGAGCTCACGCACAGCGGCGGCCGCCGCCTCGGGGTTCGCGAGCCGGTCCTCGAGGATGCGGGCGCGTCTGCGCACGAGCTCGACGCGCTCGACGCCGCTCGCGAGGGCGGAGCGCCGGCCCAGCGTCTCCTGCAGATCGTCGAAGTGACCGTGAGTCTCGTGCAGGCGATCGAGGGCCGCGAGGGCTTCGCCGTCGTCGGGAGCCTGCGCGACCAGGGCCTGGTAGGCCTCGATGGCGCGATCGGGCTGACCGAGCTCCTTCTCGTACACGAAGGCGACGCGCAGGCGCAGCGCGCGCGCAGCCTCGGTGTCGGTCACGACGTCGGCGTGCCGCTGTAGGCTCTCGACGACCTTGGCCCAGAGACCCACGCGCGAGTAAAGTCGCTCGAGGGCCTCGTACGCGTCGGGCGTCGCAGCGACGTCCGGGGCGCCGGCGGCGTCCTCGGCGGCCTCCGCGACATAGCGCTCGAGCGTGTCGATGGCCTCGTAAGGTTTCTCGAGCCGATCCTCGTACAGCGTCGCGAGCTCGCGCATCTTGGCGCGGCGCTCGGGACCCGCGGGCAAGGCCTCCGTCCCGGCGCTCGTGCGCTTGTCGAGGACGTCCGCGAGATCCTCGTATCGCATCTCGGCGCGCGCGAACTCCTCGACGCGCCCCAGCGCCACGGTGTCGTCCGACTTGAGGCTCAGGATCGCGCGGTAGATCTCCTCAGCCTTGTCGACCTGCCCGAGGCGCTCGCGGATGCGCGCGACGTCGTGGTGGAGCTCGACGGCGCGCTCGACGGCGCCGAACTCGTCGATGGCGCCGAGGTAGATCGCGGCGACGCGATCCCACGCCTCGTAGGCGGCGCCCATGCGGTCGAGCTCGGCGCGCACCGTCTGGTCCGTCGAGTCCAGGCGGAAGGCGCGCTCGATCGCGTCGAGCGCGCGCTCGACGTCCTTGGCGCCCTTCTCCCAGAGGGCGACGATCTTGAGCAGGTGCACGCGGCGCTCGTCGGTGTCCTCGGCGGGGAGGGTGTCATAAGCGGCGGCCAACTCCTCCCAAGGCGTCGCGAACCGTGACGGAGCTCCCCGCCGCGCGGGCGAGGGTGGCGGCGGCGGGGGCGCCGCCACGACGTCGATGCCGTCGCCTTCTTCGCCCTCGAGGGCTTCGTCGAGATCCTCCTCGGACAGCTCGAGATCGGCGGCCTCGCCAACCGCGTCGTCGACCTTGACGTCGAGTTCGGCCGTCGTGAGCAGCGTCGCCTCGATGTCGTCGGCGGCGGAGCGCGAGCCGGGCCCGTGCTCGTCGTCTTCGCCGGTCTCCGCCGGGGAGGTCGCCGCGACGCCCGCGTCGGTCATCAGGCGCGATTCGAGGATGTCGGCGTCGTCGGTGACGACGGCCGCCACGGCGACTGGTTCGCCTCGGGTCTCGGGCGCGCCGTCGTAGCGGCCGATGAGGGCGGCCAGGCGCCACAGGTGGTCCGTGATCTCGTCGTCGTCGGGCGCGAGCCGGAAGGCGTTCAGGTACGCGCGGAAAGCCCGCACGAGGTCCTTGACCTCGTGCTCGACGAGGTAGGCCGCGTTACGCGCGATCGACAGCTTCTCGGGCAGGTCCTCGGCGAGCGCGAAGAGCTGGCCCTGAACCTTGAGAGCCTCCTCCCAGCGGTTCGTCGCGCGCGCGAGGCGCAGGATCTCGTCGCGCGTCGCCGCGATCTCGGGCGCGAGCGCGAAGCTGCGCAAGAACTCGTCGAGGGCGCCCGAGGCGTCGGTCATGCGCGTCTCGCGCACGACGGCGCGCAAACGGAGGATCTCGACGCGCTCTGCGAGCTCGCCGCGGCCGCGCGCGACGCGCGTGTACACATCGAGGAGACCGGCCCAGTCGCCAGTGCGCTCGGCGAGCCGCTCGATGCCAGGAAGGAGCTCGCGGCCCGTCGGATCAGCGGGCAGCGCCTCGCGCAAGGTCGCGAAGGCGCGCGCCGCGTCGGCCAGCTTCTCCTCGCAGATGAAGGCGATCTTCAGCGACGCCGCGAGCTGGTCGGTGGGCTCCGTGACGCGGGCGCGGGCGCCCTCGTAGATCTGGATGAGCTCCTCGAAGAGGCCGTGACGCTCGGCCATCGCGTCGACGAGCTGCAGGGCCTCGGCGTCCGGGCTCTCGGTGTAGGCGCGCCGCACCCACTCGAACGCCAGGTGTGGATCGGCGAGCTGATCCTCGTAGAGCTTCGCGATCTCGAGCATGAGCTGACGCCGCGCCGCCGGTTCCTGGGTCTGGTCGAGCAGCTTCTCGTCGGTGAAGGCGAGACGCTGGTGATTCCCCATCGTGGCGTACAGGGCCGCGAGCGCCTGGAGCGCCTCGAGGTTGTCGCCGTCGATCTCGAGCACGCGCTCGAAGGCCGTGACGGCCTTCTTCTCGTCGCCGAGGCGGTCGCGCCACAGCACGCCTACCTCGAGGGCGCGCGGCGTCCGCTGCGCGGGATCCTCGGTGAGGAAGAGCTGCCGCTCCGCGACCTTGACGACGCGCGCCCAGTCCTGGTTGCGCTCGTAGAGCGCGCGCAGACGCTCGTGCGCGACCCACGATCGCGGATCGAGCTCCGCGATGACCTGCTCGAGACCGCGCGCGGCCTCGTCGAGGTTGTGCAGCCGTTCGTCGAGGATCTGCACGCGCAGGAGCGCGAGCTCGCCGGCGCGCGCCGGCTCCTTCGCGAGCGGTACCTGGCGCTCGAGGATGCGCACGAGGGTGGCCCAGTCCCCCTCGCCCGTATAGATACGCGAGAGCGCCTCGAGCGCCTCGGCGTCGCCAGGCAGGATCTCGCAGAGCTGCTCCCAGCTTCGCCGCGCCCGCGGGATGTCGCGCAACGTCTGCTCGTTGAGGCGGGCGAGGGCGCGCATGTAATCGGCCTGGGCCGCGGGGTCGGCGACGACGCGCTCGACCTGCAGGTCTAGGACGCGCGCGAGCTCGGCGGGCTGGCCAAGCGTCACGTAGAGGGCCTCGAGAGCCGCGAGCGCGCGCGCGTCGTCGGGATCGAGGCGAACGACCTCCTCCCAGCGGGCGGCCGCACCCACGGGATCCTGGAGCGGCCCCTGGTGGATCTCGGCGATGCGCGCGACGAGCTGGACCTTCTCGTCGGAGCTCGCGGCGTGCTTGACGTGCTGGTCGAGGACGATGGCGAGCTTGCGCGGGTCGCCCGCGCGTTCGAGGATGCTCTCGAGACGCGCGAGCGTGTCGCGATCGCCGGGCACGGCCTCGAGGATCTCTGTGGCGGCCCACTGGCCCTGCGCCAGATCCGCGAGCCGCTCGTCGTAGATCGCGAGCACCTTGCGCAGCAGCGTGTCGCGCTCCTGCACCGAGGGCGCCGTTTCGATCTGCTCGCGCAGCGCGCCCGCGAGGCCGGCGAAGTCGCCCTCGTGCTCGTAGAGGTCGACGAGCGCGCGCGTCGATAGGGCGTCCTGCGGCTCGCTGCGCAGGATCTCGCGGTAGATCTCGATGGCGCGCTTGGCGTTCCCGAGCTTCTCACGGTGAATCTGCGCGATCCGGCGCAGGATCTCGTTGCGCTGCGGGGCGTCGCTCTGCTGGCCGGCCTCGCGCTCGAGCAGCGCCGCCATGCGGTCCCAGTCCTTGGCCTTGAGCAGCATCCGCCGCTGCGCTTCGCGCGCGCGTGTGTGCTGGGGTTGGAGCTCTTCGATGCGCTGCCACGCGCCGAGCGCACGATCGATGTCGCCCAGGTTCTTCTCGGCGACGACGGCGATCTCTTCGAGGCGCGCCACGAGGTCCTCTGCGACGGCGCCCGCGACACGCGCGCGGTCGAACGAGAACTCGAGGAGATCGGCGAGCGCGACCCAGTCGCCCTTCTCGCGGAAGTGCTCGGCGTAGGCGGCGAGCGCCACGGGGTTCTCCGGCTCGAGCTGCAGCACGGCGTGGAGATAGACGGCGGCCTGGTCGCGGTCTCCGAGGCGATCGCGGTAGAGCGCGGCGAGCTCGAGCATGATGCGCGTTCTGGCGACGGGCTCCTCGATGACGCCGAGCTGCCGCTCGCGCAGCTCGGCGAGCTTCGCGTATTCGTGGCCGCCGGCGTACAGCTCCGACAGCTTCTCCGAGGCGGGTCCCCCCGGCGGCTCGAGCGCCGCGATCTCGCCGTACACGCGCTGGGCCTCGGCTAGGTCTTCGAGCTCGCTCTCGGAGAGCTGCGCGCGCTTGTAGAGAAAGTCGACGCGCTCGGTCTCGCTCGTGGCGGCCTGCACGCGCTCTCGATAGTACCGGTCGAGATCGGAGAAGCGCCGCGCGTCGTAATAGACGCGCTCGAGGAGCTCGCCCGACTCGGGGTGCCCGGGCACGGCCGTGAGCGCGCGCCGCAGTGCCGCGACGGCGTTGTCGGCGTCGCCCGCCTCCTGCCGCCGCCGCGCGATCTGGAAGTAGATGGCCGCTGCCCGCTCGAGGCCGTCGGCGCCGATCCAGTTGGGGTTGGCGTAGACGCCCGCGAGGAGCTCGAGTGCCTTCTCGTCGCGGGGCCGGAGCCTCACGACCTCGGTGAGCCGCTGCGCCGCCGCGTCGAGCTCCTCGAGCTTCTCGCCGAGCACGCGGCCGAGGCCCAGCAGGAGGTCGGCGCGCCGTTTGGCGTCGGCCGTGCCCTCGAGCTCGAGCTCGTAGAGGCGGACGACGCTCCGGTAGTCGCCGAGCGCGCGATAGATTTTCCGAGCCGACTCGATCGTCTTGACGTCCTCGGCGCCGAGCTTGCCCGCGCGCTGGGGGCTGCGCACGGCGCGCTCGAGCTTGCCGAAGTGATTGACGAACAGCTGGCCCATCTCCGACTGCAGCTCGGCGATGCGTCCCGGGTCGCGCGTGCGCGCCACGGCGGCCGCCTCCATCTCGAGCATCGTCATGTAGTCGGCCATGCGGCCCTGCTCGCGATAGATGTCCTTGAGCCGCGTGGCCGCGCGGATGTGCCCCGGGTCACGATCGACGGCGTTGGCGAGGTCGGCCTCGGCGCCGACGGCGTCGCCGAGTTGGTCGATCCGCAGCTCGGCCGCGAGGTAGAACAGCTCCCCTGCCTTGGGCCCATCGTCGATGGCCTGCGCGCGCGTCTCGTACAGTGTGACGAGCTTGTCGTGCGCCTCCGCCTGGCGAAACGCCTTGCGCAGCGCCACGAACGCCTCGGTGTCCGCCGGGTTGCGTCGGAGCGCGGCCTCGTACTCACGAACCGTGGGCATGGGGGAAACCTCTTCCCGTACGTCGGAGAACCTAAAGCCAACGAGCTTGAGGAAACCGCACCCTACCACGCCTCCTGGGTTGAAGAAAAGCCGCCCCGGCGATGATAACGCCGTGATTTACCGGAAGAATCTGGTCACTGACAGGTGCTGGTCCCGGGGTCGCATGTCGCGCCCGCCGCGCAGTCGTTGTCGCCCCCGCAGGGGGCGGCCTTGCACGCCCCGCCGGTGCAGGCATAGGGCGCGCAGCTCGACATCGCCCCGGCGACGCACATGCCGGCGCCGTCGCAGGTCGAGGGCGCCGTGAGCATCGAGGTCGTGGCGTCGCAGGAGGCCGGCATGCAGGTCGTGCCCGCGGGATGAAGGGCACACGCGCCGGCGCCGTCGCAGACGCCGTCCGTGCCGCAGGTCGATGCGGCCATGGCGAGGCAGCTCGCGAGCGGGTCATTTCCCCCCTTGGGGACCGGCTGGCAGCTCCCGGCCTTCCCCGCGACGGCGCAGGACGAGCAGGCGGGGCAGCTCGTGCTGCCGCAGCAGACCTGCTCGACGCAATGGCCGCTCGCGCACAGGGAGCCGTCGGTACAGCTGCCGCCGTTCGCCGTGAGGTTCGTGCACGCGCCGTCGGCGCAGGAGAAGCCCGTGACGCAATCGCCGTCGCCGGCGCAGGACGCGAGGCACATGGCGCCTGCGCCGCATTTGTAGGCGCCGCAGCTCATGGACGGCTGCCTGCACGTGCCGGCGCCGTTGCAGAAGCCCACGGGGGTGATCGTCGTGTTGATGCACGACGCGGTTCCACACGACGTCGAGGCGGGCGCGTTCCGGCAGGCGCCCGCGCCGTCGCAGGTGCCGACGAAGCCGCAGGGCGGGCTGGCGGCGCAGCGGCCGTGGGGCTCCGCCGCGTCGGCAGGCACGGCGCTGCAGGTTCCCTCGCGCCCTGCGACGTTGCAGGCCTGGCAGGTGCTGCAGCTGGTCGTCGCGCAGCAGACGCCGTCGACGCACGAGTTCCCGGTGAGGCAGTCGGCGTCGCTCGCGCAGACCCCGCCCAGGCGGTGCTCGTCTCCGCACTGGTTCCTCTGAAGGTCGCAGATGGCGGGGGGCGCGCAGTCCGCGTCTACCACGCAGGTCGTGTTGCAGGCCGTACCGTTACAGCCGTAGGGCGCGCACGATTGCATCGTCGCGGGGTTGCAGGTGCCGGCGCCGTCGCACACGCGCCCGAGCGTCTGGGTGGTGGCGTTCAAGGGGCAGGCCGGCGCGGCGCAAGACGTGCCTGCCGCGAAGACCTCGCAGAGGCCCTTGCCGTCGCAGAACCCCGTCGTCCCGCAGCTCGCGGCGCCGGCGTTCACGCACGAGCCCGTCGGGTCGGTGCCGCCGCTCGCGACAGGCGCGCACGTGCCGGGCGTCGCGGCGAGCGCGCACGACAGGCAGGTCCCCGTGCATGCCGTGCGGCAGCACACGCCCTGCGAGCAGAAACCGCTGCCGCACTCGGTCCCGTCTGCGCAGGTCGCGCCCGGAGCTTTGAGGCCGCAGGTGCCGTTCGTGCACACCGCGGGGGGCTCGCAGTCGGCGTTGGCGGCGCAGGCGGCTCGGCAGGCCGAGGCGCCGCACTCGAAGGGGGAGCACGAGCTCGTCCCCGGTGTCACGCAGGCGCCGGCGCCGTCGCAGGTCGAGGCCGGCGTGAACGTCGCTGTGCCCGCGGGGCAGCTCGCGGCGCCGCAGGGCGTGCCGTGCGAGTACTTCTGACATGCACCCGCCTCACACATGCCGTCCGTGCCGCACGTGGACGCGGCCGTCGCAACGCAGGTGTTCGATGGATCGGGCGCGCCCGCCGGCACGTCGGCGCAGGTGCCCATCGCGCCCGGGAGCGTGCAGGACTTGCACGCGCCGGCGCAAGCGGTCGCGCAGCAAACGCCCTGCGCACAG
>DASZFV010000090.1:0-8567 GCA_035939455.1 Polyangia bacterium | reverse complement strand
GCGGCGCTCGAAGGTGCGGACGGCGGCGCGCGGTTCCGCGAGGACGCCTGGATGCGTCCGGGTGGCGGCGGCGGCCGCACACGCGTGCTGGCCGACGGGGCGCTCTTCGAGAAGGCGGGCGTGAGCTTTTCCGACGTCCACGGCGAGCTGCGCCCCGCGATGGAGCGCGTTCTGCCCGGCGAGGGCGCGCGCTTCCGCGCCACGGGCGTCTCGCTCGTGCTGCACCCGAAGAGCCCGCGCGTGCCGACCGTGCACGCCAACGTGCGCCACATCCAGCGCGGCTCGCGCGGGTGGTTCGGCGGCGGCACGGACCTCACGCCCTATTACGTCGTTCCCGGCGACGCCGCGCATTTTCACCGCACGCTGCGCGCCACCTGCGACGCGCACGACCCGAGCTTCTACCGCCGCTTCAAGCGCTGGTGCGATGACTACTTCTTCCTTCCCCACCGCAACGAGCCGCGCGGCGTGGGCGGCATCTTCTTCGATTACCTGGGCGCGGGCGCCGAGGCGACGGCGGGGCAACCCGCCGCCGAGCCGATCTCGGCTCGCGAGGCCGACCCCGAGGCCATGTTCGCCTTCACGCGCGCCGTGGGCGACGCGATCCTGCCGGCCTACCTGCCCATCGTCGAGCGCCGGCGCGCCGAGTCGTGGGGCGAGCGCGAGCGCCGCTGGCAGGTCCTGCGCCGCGGCCGCTACGTCGAGTTCAACCTCCTCTACGATCGCGGCACGGTCTTCGGATTGAAGACCGACGGCCGCGTCGAGTCGATCCTCATGTCGCTCCCGCCCGAGACGCGCTGGGACTACGGCTTCGCGCCGGAGCCCGGCAGCATCGAGGCCGCCTCGCTCGACGCCATCTGCGCGAAGGCCGACTGGGCGTGTTTGATTTGACGGGGGGTGGCTCGCTGCCCCTCGCACCTCTGCCCCTTCCCACTCCGCTCGCTTTGCTCGGCCTCGGCCGGGCCGCCTCGCTCCGCGTGGCCCTCGGCTCGCCCACCACGCCTAGCCCCCCTCGCTACGCTCGGCCTCGCCCTCGCTGCTCTCGCGCTTTGAATTTGGGCGTGGCAGGTGGCGCGTCTTTGGGTGGCGCGCCCATTTTGTTTGACACGGCACATCTGTTCCGTACCATACGTATGTTCAGTGGCGCCGGTTCCGTCCATTTCGGGAGTTCTGGGAGGTCAATCCATGGGCACGCTCACCCTCGTTCGTGACGACACGCGCGGTGTCTTGACGGATCGCCAGCAAGCGATCCTTGACTTCATCACGCAGTCGATCGAAGAGCGCGGCTACCCGCCCACGCTGCGCGAGATCGGCGAGCACTTCGGCATCCGCTCGACGAACGGCGTGAACGATCACCTGCGCGCGCTCGAGAAGAAGGGCCACCTGCAGCGCGAGGACCTGAAGTCGCGGGCGCTGCGGCCCACGAGCGGGCCGTCGTCGGCATCCGCCTCGGCGGCGCGCGCGCTCGGCGCTGGACGCGACTCGCGTCTGGCCGACGTCGTCGAGATCCCCGTCGTGGGACGCGTCGCCGCGGGCCTGCCGTTGCTCGCCGTCGAGAACGTTCAGGACACGGTGCACGTCGACAAGTTCTTCATCGGGCAGGCGCGCGAGGTCTTCGCCTTGCGCGTCAAGGGCGAGTCGATGATCGAGGACGGCATCTTCGACGGCGACTACATTTTCGTGAAAAAGCAGCTGCAGGCGAGCCGGGGTGACATCGTGGTCGCCATGATCGGCGACGAGGCCACGGTGAAGCGCTATTACCCAGATGGGGACAGCATTCGCTTTCAGCCGGCCAATGCCGCCATGCGGCCGATTATCGTGCGGAAGAAGGACTTCAAGAGCGTCAATCTCATCGGGGTCGTCGTGGGCGTCTATCGAAAGATGACCTGACGGTCAGACATTGACCTGAGGTCAGACGTTCACCTGAGGTCAGACGTTCAGAGTAGGGCCGCCTCCGATCATGCGTGCTAGGCTTCGGGGCTTCCCGATGCCTTTTGCCCCAGCCCCGACGAACCGCGGGCGCGGTCACCTCGGCCGTGGAGCGCTGTTCTCCGTGCTCTTCCACGCCGCCGCGTTGATGCCCATCGGCGTGCTCGCGTTCGTGTGGGCCGCTCGCGAAGAGGCGCAGCGGGCCGAGGAGGTCGACGTCGGGTTCGAGAGCGTCCCCGAGGAGCAGCTGCCGGCGGGCCTACCGCCCCTCGAGTCCCCCAATCAGGACCAGGACGTCCTCGAAAAGCTCAAGCCCGACGCGAAGAAACCGCCCAAGAAGAAGTCCGGGAAGACGGCGCTCGCGAAGGAAGACGCCCCAAAGCCGAAGCCCGAGCCCGAGATCGTCGTGCCGCCGATGCCGCCCATGCCCGAGCCATCGCGGCCGCCGCCTCCCGAGCGGCACGACAACATGAAGATGGTCGACGTCGAGAACGACAAGGACGTTCCGCCGCCTGCCGACGCCAAGTTCCTCGCCGAGAAGAACAACCAGGTCGCCGAGGAGACGCGCGCCAAGCAGACGAACCTCGAGAAGAACAGCAAGGAAGAGGACGTGCCCGCGTCGTCGGCGTCCGACGTGCGGGACGACCGGGTGGGCGGCCAGAAAGAGCAGATTCGCCAGCTCGCCGATGAGAAGTCGGCCTTCGGCAAGGCGGCGCCGTCGGTGACGCCGCACGAGAAGCCCGAGCTCGCGTCGGCGGACGATCAGCGCGAAAAGTCGCTGCTCGCGCTGCGCGATCCCGCGCCGCGCACACACGAGATCACGCCAGAGACCGCCGATCCGTCGCTGCCTCACGCGGCCGACGGCGACCTGCGCGAGCGTCGGCCCACGACGCGCGGCGCGCCGAGCCGCGCCGACAAGGCCAACGGCAAGCGCGTCAAGCTCGCCATCACGGGCAGCGACTACGAGTACCTCTTCGGCGCCGACGCCGAGGCGGACCGTCGCCTCGCGAAGAAGATGAAGTCGACGCACGCCGGCAAGTTCCGCGAGCGCCAGGCCCGCGTCCAGTCGTCGCTCGAAAACTTCATCCCCGAGGTCCGGCCGGGCAACCAGACTGCGCTCAACACGCGCGCCGCGCCGTTCGCGGCCTTCGTGGCGCGCATGCACCGGAGCATCCACCTTCTGTGGGGCTTTGGTGCCCTCGAGGACTGGGACGAGCTCGGCTCGTCGAGCCCGCTCAACAACCCGAACCTCTTGACGACGCTCGAGATGGTGCTCAACGCCGACGGGACCGTGGACAAGGTGACGATCGTGCGCGCCTCCGGCTATCTGCCGTACGACACCGCCGCCATCGACACCGCCTTCTCGGCGGGACCCTATCCGGACCCGCCGCGCGACATTCGCTCGGCCAACGGCAAGATCTACATCCACTGGCGCTTCTATCGAGACGGACGGCAGTGCGCGACCTCGGGCGTCGACTACTTCATCTTGAACAACCCACCTTCGGACGCCGACAAGGCGTCCGTCGGGCGCGCCGAGAGCGCCGCGAACCCGCTCGAGGCAGGCGCTCCCGTGCGCGAAGGACCGCGGCACCTTCGTCGCGACGTCGGCGACGACGCCACCCATCGCGCCAAGCTGCACGCTCTCGACGAGGAGATCGCGCGCGCCGAGAACCACCCGGGGAGCGCCTCGGAGGAAGAGACCGAGTCGCTTCCCGCGCGCGCCGCCGCGTCCCCTCCCGTCGCCGAGACGCGCGAGCCGGAGGCGCGCGCCACCGCCGGGAGGTTCTTCGCGGCGCTCGCAGCCGGTGACGCCGCGGCCATGGCGGGCCTAGCCGAGATCCCATTTCGCACGACGGGCGGCGGCAGCGTGAAGACCCGTGGTGAGCTCCAGCCCATGCTCAAGGACCTCGCGACTGAGCTCGGACACAAGGGTTTGCGCGGCGTGCAGGTTCTCACGGGCGCGGGCGTGCGCGCCGCGCTCGGCAAGCTGCCCCCCGGCCTCGACGACGGCTCGGGCCTCCTTTTCGCCGTATCGTCGCTGCGCGACGGCGACGTCCTCATCGCGGCGCTGGCGAGGCGCGGCATCTCTTACCGCGTCGTCGCGCTCGTCCGACGCTGAGCGGTCAGCGCAATTCGTATTGCGCGACGTGGCGCAGGTTTAGGAAGTTCACGAGGAAGTGCGCGAGCACGGCGCCCGTCAGGTCGCCCGTCCAGGTGAACAGCACGCCGAAGAGCACGCCAGCGGCGAACGAGGAGATCGTCCAGGGCAGGTGCCGCGCCTTGGGGCCGATGTGAAGCAGCGCGAACACCGCGCTCGAGCCGAGGAGGCCGATGACCGGCAGCAGCGCGCCCCGGAAGAACATCTCCTCGCCCACCGACGACGCCACGGCCAGCACGACGATCTCGACGTCGGACAGCGGATTGAGGAGACCGCGAAACTCGCGGTGCAGGGCGCGCGCCCAATCGAAGCGGTAGAGCGCGAGACGGGACACGAAGACGATGCCGAGGCCGAGCAGGATCCCAGTGGCGATGCCCGCGAAGACGAGCGGCTCGGCGCGACCCGGCAGTTGCCAGATGTTCGGCTGGCCGCGGAGCCCGCCCCAGGCGAGCGCGACCGCGCCAAGCGCGAGGTACAGGACCATGACGAGGACGGGACGCGACCAACTGGAGCCGAGGGACCTCACGCGATCTCGCGAGTCTACGCCAGCGGTTTCTCGATTTCGGCAGCCTTTTTGTGCACACTGCATCATCGATATATATATCTGTAATTATTGTATTATTTTTGGTTCTGGTTTTCGCACGCCCGACGTTCTGGGCCATGGTAAACGTTCCGTCCGATGGCCGTGGCAGTCCTTCGCGGGAGACGGAATGCTACGCGCAGCGGCGCGTTGCTGCCGACGACCGTCGTCCGCGAGGTGGGTCTGCAGAAGCTTCTCGCTACGCGCATCTGCGACCTATCGCTCCGCCCCGAGGGCACGCTGGCCGAATGTGTCGAGCAGGTCATCAGCGAGCTGCGCGCGAAGGGAGTGACCTTCGTTCCCCAGTACTACCTCGGCGACGAGGACTTCTGGACGGCCGACCGCGCCGTGAGCGTCAACGTCCCCTGGTACCTCGCGAACCCGACGCTGTGGCGGCTCGTCAACGACCACCTCTTCGAGTACACGCGCGAGGAGGTCCTGATGTACCTCCGCCACGAGGCGGGCCACGCGCTCAACTACGCCTTCGAGCTGTGGCGTCGGCGCGACTGGACGCAGACGTTCGGCGACTTCCGCCGGCCGTACCGCGACGTCTACAACCCGAACCCGTGGAGCCGCGACTACGTGCGGTACCTCCACCGCGCGGGCATGTACCATTACGCGCAGAAGCACCCCGACGAGGACTGGGCCGAGACCTTCGCCGTCTGGCTCGATCCCACGCAGCACTGGCGGCGGCGCTACCGCGACTGGCAGGTGGCCTTTGCCAAGCTCGAGTACGTCGACCGCGTCGTGGCCATCGAGCGCTCGTGCAAGGGCAACCCCGCGAACGTCCGCCTGGGCATGCGCGTGCCTTACACGGACATCAAGGAAACCGTCGCCGAATACTTCGACATCCGCGACGTCGTCGACGAGGACCTGCTCGAGTATCGTCGCGATCTCCTCGAGATCTTCCCGCGCCGGCTGCCGCGCCGGCCGCCGCGCTCGCGTGCGCCGAGCGCCCGCCACGGCGCGCGCACGACGAACGCGCAGTCTGCCGCGCGTTTCATCCAGCAGCATCAGAACGTCCTCACCGATCGCATCAACCGCTGGATCGGCAACTCGGATCGCCGCGTGATCCTCCGCTTCTTGCGCCAGCTCCAGGCTCTCTGCACGGCCGAGCACATGGTCGTGCCCGACAGCCGGCGCACAGAGAAGCTGGTCGAGATGACGGTCGTCGCGACTTGGCACGTCGTCGACGGCATCCACCGCCTCAGCTAAAACGAGATCGAGCGTAGGCCGGCTTCGCGGGCCGGAGCGAGCGCCGAGGGGCGCGGTGAGGCGGGGCGCAGCGAGGGGTAGGGCGGGGCTCAGGTGTGCCGAGTGCGAAGCTCCCTCCCAGGGTCTCGGGTACGACGATTGACACGCGCCGCGGGTCCGTCTATATGAACCCGGCTTTCTGCGAGGATGGCGGAACTGGTAGACGCACCAGCTTGAGGTGCTGGCGGTTAACAGCCATCGGGGTTCAAGTCCCCGTCCTCGCACCAATTCAGTCACCAAACCGGGCCTTCGCGCTCGGCACCAGCTCTCGGTCGGGGACCTGGTGCCGGGCGGGCGGAATGGCCTTGAGGTAGGCGACGAGCACGTTCATGTCCTCCTCGGCGATGCCCGAGTAGTGCGGCACCATGATGGACATGGGCGGCGCCATGGGCTTGCCGTCGAGGCGCTTGCCGTTCCGGAGCGCCTGCTTGATCTGGTCGGAGCGGTACTTGCCGAGGCCCGTCTCGACGTCGGGCGTGAGGTTCCGGGCCCAGACCTTGCCGAACGAAGGATCCTCCATCGGGCCGTCGCTTCCCGCGAGGTACTGAGGATCGTCGCGCTTGCGCGGTCCCTTCTTCGTGAGCGAGTGGCACTCCGAGCAGGCTCCGATCGTGGCGATGTACGCGCCGGCCTGCACGGCGTCCTTCTTGTCGGGCGGCGGAACGTCGTGCGCGGGCGGATGCATCTGCACGCCGACCTTCGTGAAGAGGACACGCGCCATCAGGCCGATCCGGTTCGGCGCGCGCGGCTTCGGCTGCTTGAACGGCGGCACACTGCGCAGGTAGGCCACGACCGAGCGCACGTCCTCGTCGGACATGAACTGGTACGCGCCGAACGGCATGAACGGCAGCAGGAAGTGGCCGTCGCGCGAGACGCCGTCGCGGATGGCCCGCATGAGCTCGTCGTCGCTCCACGCGCCAACACCCGTCTCGATCTCGGGCGTGATGTTCGGGATCCAGATGCCCTCGGACATGCCGCGCGCGACGAAGGTGTTGCCGCCGCCCAGGAAGCCATCGGTGCGCTCGGGCTCGCTCGCGATGCTGCCATTCTCGCGGGTCGTGTGGCACCCGCCGCAGGCGCACACCTGGTTGACGAGGTATCCGCCGCGGATGAGCCGCTCGGGCGTCGCCTCAACCTTTTCGGGGCCAACGGCGCGAACGTACTTGCCGCCACAGCTCGCCGCGGCGAGCGCGCCCAGCCCGAGGATGCGGCACCAGCGACCGACGAGTCTCTGCATGCGCCGCAGAGTAGGCGTTTTTGCCGGCGTTCGGCAAACGGGTGCGGTCGGCCTAGGGGAGGATCGCGACGAGCTCGACGTCGAACACCACCGGGCCCAGGGGGGGACCGAAGGGCACCGCTTCCCGGCCTGGCTGGAGCTCGCCGAAGGCGAGGTTGCCGGGCAGCCACAGCCGCGACTTGTCTCCCTCGACCATATGCAACATCGCCTCGCGCCAGCCGGCGGGCAGGCGCCGCAGCGCCACGGGCACGACGTCCGCCGTCGCGAGTGAGCACTCGAACATGTGCCCGTTCGGCGTCCAGGCAGTGTAAATGACTCTGGCGTGGCCCTGCTCCGTGGGGTGGGCCTTGCCGGTGCCCTTCTTGAGCACGAGGTAGACGAGCCCGGACTTCGTGGTCTTGGCCCCCTTGGGCGCGACCTGGAGATCGGGGGGGACGGGCGGGCGCGGCGTGACCCGTACGAGCTCGACGTCGTAGGTCACATCGCCCTTGGGCGCGTTCGTGTAGCTCACGCGTTCGCCGTAGGCCAGCGCGGACGGCACCCAGAGGCGTCGGCGCTCGCCCGCGACCATGAGCATGAGCTCCTTCTCGAGGCCTGGCACGAGCTCCCTGAGCTCGTAGCGCCCGGGCTCGGCGTCGGTCGGCGTACCTTCGAACTGGTTGCCGTTGCGCTCCCAGCCCGCGTAGCGCAGGTCGACGTATGTCGTTGGGGTGGGGTGGACGGTGCCCTTGCCGTGCGCGAGGATCTTGCGCGCGACGCCGCTGGCGTCGCGTTCCGCGTCGGCGGGGGGCCGCGAGACGTCGGCCGGGGCAGGCGTGGCCCAGGGGGCGCCGTTCATCGACGGAGTGAGCTCGATGGGCGCGGCCGTCGCCGGAGGACTCGATGGGCGCACGGCGCCCGTGCGGCCGCAAGCCGCCAGCGAGAGCGCGACAATGAGAGAGCCACGGACGCTGCGGAGCGCGGGCATGGCGCGAGGTTCCTCGGCCCGGCGGGCCCGCTCAGCCCGCGCGCGTGCGGTTCTTCGCGCGGCGCGCGTCGGCGCCGCTGCGGGCCTCGGCCGTCTCGACCTTGCGGTCGGCGATGAAGCTCGTGACGACGTCCTTCACGTTCTCATTGAACCGGACGTTCCCGTTGGCAATCTCGCGTAAGGCCGTGACGGCGGCCTTGTTGTGGCTCACGACGCGCGGCGAGGCGCCGTGCGCCAACTGGCGCGCGCGCTCGGCCGCCAGCACGATGAGCGCGAAGCGATTGGTCACCTTCTCGAGGCAGTCTTCTACGGTGATGCGGGCCACTGGCACTCCTTGTGAGGGTCGGCGGTCTCCGGCCGGGGGGGCCAGAGAACCCTAGGGCTAAACCACAAGCCGTCCGGGAGCAAGGAAGATGTTGGCGGCGGGTGGGGAAAGGCGGCCATC
>DASZFV010000089.1:0-4220 GCA_035939455.1 Polyangia bacterium | reverse complement strand
CCTTGACGCCGATCGCGCCGAGAACGTTTTCGACCACGAGGTCCTCGCCCTGCTGCGCGTAGGACCATTTTCCGCCCCGGCGGTCCTTGGCGACGTAAGCGCCCACGGCTCCCCCACCGACGACCGCTCCGCCGAGCCCTCCGACGAGGAAGCTGCCGCTCACCCCATCCCGCAGCGTCCTGACGAACCCGCGTCGATCCATGGTCTCCGCACTCTGTCCCAGATCCGCCGAACCGACAATCGAGGGGGAGGGCGAAGCTCTTCCCGCGCGCGTTACCAGCCGCCCCGTCGACCGCCACCGCCGCGGCCGCGGCCTTCACCGCCGCCGTACTCGCCGCCGCCGCCGCCACCGCCGCCGCCGCGACCGCGGCCGCCGCCACCGTAGCCGCCGCCACCGCCGTAGCCGCCGCCACCGCCGCCGTAGCCACCGCCGCCGCCACCGCCACCGCTGCGCGGCGCGCGCTCGCGTGCCTCGCTGACGTTGATGGCGCGGCCCTGGATCTCTCGACCGGTCAGCGTCTGGATGGCCTGCGAGGCCTCCTCATCGCTTCCCATCTCGACGAAGGCGAATCCGCGCGGACGGCCCGTCTCTCGATCCATCACCACCTTCACCTCGACGACGTTCTTGCCGCCCTCGGCGAAGACGTCACGCAGCTCGGGCTCGGTCACGTTGTACGATAAATTCCCGACGTATAGCCTCGTTCCCATCTCGTTCTCCTTCGTTCATTCACTCGGATTCGCGACGCGCGCTTCGGGCTCAGACTTTCACTCGAATCTTCACGCAGGGGAGCACACGGGCGACGGCGGCAAGCTGCGCGCACGCGCCGAAAATGCCCTGCGAGGGTCCTGGAGAACGGGCGCCGCCGGGAAAGGCAGCTGCACCTGCATCAACGAACACAGCACTCAAGACTCTCTGACATTCCCAGGTTAACAACCCGCCCGAGCGATGTCGAGACACCTACGCGCTTCGAAGGCCAAGGGCCCAGGAAATGGAGCCGCAACGGCGACTCCATCGCACCTCCGCCCACACGCGCGGCGAGGGGGCTCCGGAGCTGTCCCGACGGGCGGGCTCAGCGGGCCGCGCGCAGCGCCTGCCGCACGGCCGCGCCGGCCTCGCCCGTGGTCGCCGGTTTGGCGCCGGGCGCCGCGACGTCGGCGGGCAGAACGCCGGCGACGATCGCGCCGTTGACGGCCGCCTCGACGGCGCGCGCCTCGGCCTCGAGCCCGAGGGAGTGACGGAGCAGCATCGCGACGCTGAGGATCGTCGCGTACGGGTTGGCGACGCCCTTGCCGGCGATGTCGGGCGCCGAGCCGTGAATGGGCTCGTACAGGCCGCGCTTGCCGTCGCCGAGCGAGGCCGAAGGCAGCATGCCCATCGACCCTGCGAGCATCGACGCCTCGTCGGTGAGGATGTCGCCGAACATGTTCTCCGTGACGATGACGTCGAAGTCGGCCGGGCGCCGGATGAGGTGCATGGCGCAGGCGTCGACGAGCATGTTCGTGAGCTGCAGGTCCGGAAACTCCTTCGCGACGACGCGCGCCGCAACCTCACGCCACAAGCGCGACGTCTCGAGGACGTTGGCCTTGTCGACCGAGCACAGCCTCTTGCGGCGCCCCTGCGCGATGCGCGCGGCGCTGCGCACGATGCGCTCGACCTCTCCCTCGGTGTAGACGCACAGGTCGGAGGCGCTGTCCTTGTCGCGCTTCTTCTCGCCGAAGTAGATGCCGCCCGTGAGCTCGCGCACGACGACCATGTCGACGCCCGCGAGCAACTCGGGCCGCAACGGCGACGCGCGCATGAGGAGCGGGTTGACGGCCACGGGGCGCAAGTTGGCGTAGAGGCCGAGGCCCTTTCGGATCGCGAGCAGGCCCTGCTCGGGGCGCACCGTGGCGCGCGGGTCGTCCCACTTGGGCCCGCCCACGGCGCCGAGGAGCACGGCGTCGGCTTGGCGCGCGAGCTCGAGCGTCACGGGCGGCAGCGCCGAGCCCAGGGCGTCGATGGCGGCGCCGCCGATGAGCGCCTCGCGCGTCTCGAACGTGTGCCCGTTCGCCTGGGCGACGGCCTCGAGGACGCTGACGGCCTCGGTCGTGACCTCGGGCCCAATCCCATCCCCCGGCAGAACACAAATGAGCGCGCGCATGCCTGAATCTCCTTCGCGGAAAGCGCGCGCACGATACAGGCTCGTGGCGACGGATTCAACGGCGCGCCGGTGGCCGCCGTGAGGTCGCCGCGCCTCAGCCCTTCCAGGCGGCGGCGATCGGGTAGCGGCGGCCCGGGCCGAAGGCCTTGCCCGTGATCTTGAGGCCGGGCGGCATCTGGCGGCGCTTGTACTCGCTCGCGCGCACGCGGCGCACGACGTCGGTGACGACGGCGCGCTCGAAGCCGGCGGCCACGAGCGCCTCCGTGTCCTTGCCCTCGGCGAGGTGCGCCTCAAGGAGCGCGTCGAGCACGTCGTAGGGAGGCAGCGAGTCCTGGTCGATCTGGTCGGGGCGCAGCTCGGCCGAAGGCGGCTTCGTGAGCGTCGACTCGGGGATGACGGGCGCCTCGGCGTTCACGGCGCGCGCCAGGCGATAGACGAGCGTCTTGGGCGCGTCACTGATGACGGCCAGGCCGCCGGCCATGTCTCCGTAGAGCGTGCAGTAGCCCGTCGCGATCTCGCTCTTGTTGCCCGTCGTGAGCAGCAGCCGTTCCTGGCGATTGGACAGCGCCATGAGGATGGCGCCGCGGACGCGCGCCTGGAGGTTCTCGGAGGTGAGCTGCGCCGCCTCTGCCGCCGCGGCCGGCGACTGCGCGGGCGCGAAGGCCTCGAGCGGCGCCCGCAGCGTCTCGAGGTACGACGCGAACATGGGCTCGATGGGGATCGTCGCGAGCTCGATGCCGAGCGCGCGCGCCAGCGCCTCGGCGTCGCGCCGCGAACCCTCCGACGAGAAGCGCGACGGCATGGCGACGCCGAGCACGTTGCGCGGGCCGAGCGCGCGCGACGCGACGCAGGCCACGAGCGCCGAGTCGATGCCGCCCGAAAGGCCCAGCAGCGCGCGCGAGAAGCCGCACCGCCGGGCGTAGTCGCGCGTGCCGAGCGTGAGCGCGCCCAAGGCCGAGCGTTCGTCCGGAGCGTCGAACGCCGCGAGGTCACCCGTCCCGGCGTCGAGGTCGACGAGCACGACGGCGCTCTCGTGCTCGGGGCCGCGCGCGATGACCTGGCCGCGCGCGTCGAGCCCGAGGCTGGCACCGTCGAAGACGAGGTCGTCCTGCCCGCCCACTTGGTTGACGAAGACGAGCGGCAGCGCCCAGCGTCGCGCCGTCGCGGCCAGCATGCGCGGCCGCAGGTGACGCTTCTCGATCGAGTACGGCGACGCCGAGATGTTCACGATGACGTCGGCGCCGGAGGCGACGAGCGCCTCGACGGGATCGGCGCGGTAGAGGCGATGCGGCCAGAAGTCGCCGTCGTTCCAGATGTCCTCGCAGATCGTGACGCCGAGGCGGCGCCCGCGAAACCGCACGGCGGCCACCTCGGTGGCCGGGTCGAAGTAGCGCCACTCGTCGAAGACGTCGTAGGTGGGCAGCAGCGACTTGCGCGTCACGGACACGACGCGGCCGCCCTCGATGAGCGCCGCGCTGTTGGCGACGCCGCGCCCCGACGGCGACGGCGGCAGACGCTCGGGGAACCCTACCAGCACGCCCGCGCGCACGCCGCGCGCCCCGAGCTCGCGCGCGAGGGCGTCGAGGCTCGCGCGCGCGGCGTCGAGGAAGGCGGCGCGCTCGAGCAGATCCTTGGGCGGATAACCCGACAGCGCGAGCTCGGGAAAGACCGCGAGCGCGGCGCCGCGGCGCTCGGCCTCGAGCGCGGCATCCCACACGAGCCGACGGTTGCCGTCGAAGTCCCCGATCGTGGGATTGATCTGTCCGAGCGCGATGCGCACGCGTCTCGACTCTATCGCGGGGCGGGCGGTTTGGGGTCGCCGGTGGTAAAATAGATCGGTGAGCACAGCGAGGGAGGCGGCCGCCGAGCTCTCCCAAAATCAGAGCCCCGAACCGGTATCGGTGCCCGACAACTTGGTGGAAACCGCGGCAGGGACGGGCGAGGCGGCCCCGCGAGCCGTCGACATCCCGCGCGAGCACCGCGTCTTCGTCAACCGCAACCTGCGCCTCGACAAGATCGAGCTCGTCGGGTTCGACATGGACTACACGCTCGCGCTTTACAACCAGGCGCGCATCGAGG
>DASZFV010000088.1:0-8033 GCA_035939455.1 Polyangia bacterium | reverse complement strand
GCCGTGTAGTCGGGCCGCACGTCTACGGCGTAGCTCCACATGGCGCGCGCGTGGCCCGGCCGCCCCGCGTCCAGGTGGACGAGGCCGACGTAGCGTCGCGTCTCGGGCACGCGCGGATCGATCAAGAGCGACTTCCCGAGCGGCTTGAGCGCGCGCTCGGCGTTCGCGCCCAGTACGGCGGGCGACGGTTGCCGCCGGCGCTGCGGGCCGGCCGGCCGTCCGCTCGTCGGGTCCCAGGGCTGGTCGAGGCCCGTGTAGACGGCGACGCCGCGGCCGTAAAGGACGAAGGCATAGGCGTCGCGGGCGAAAGGCTCGAGCACGCGGCCGCGCGCGACCGCGGACGTCGCGAGGCCAGCCTGCTCGAGGGCGGCCAGCGCGGCCAGCAGCGCCGAGCGCCCGACGTCGTCCTTAGGGCCCTCGATTTCGCCCGCCCCGATGCGGTTGGCCGGCGTGGCCCCCGCGTAGACCTCGACGGTGACCTCGAGCTTCCAGTTGGGCTTCTTCTCGTAGTGCCCCGCAACGACGAACTGCGTCCCCGTGGCGGCCGCGCGCACCAGCGCGTCGTCGAGCCGCGCGCGCTCGACGATTGTCTCGGGTCCCGCGAAGCGCAGGCCCGGGTGGCGGCCGAGGCGCTCTGCGACGAGCGCGGGGAGACCCGCCTGCAAGAAGTCCAGCGTGCGCGGGCCGCCCGCGTTCGCGAAAGGCAGGATCGTGAAGCGCGCGCGCGCCGGCGCGGCCTCATCTTTGGGCGGCGAGATGGCCGGCTGGTCATCGGCGAGAGCAGGCGAGGCTGTAGACGTCCACGTGTGAGCAGCTATGACGAGGCCGATGAACGTTCGGAGGAGCGGGCGAGCGCAGCGCGGCCTTGCCGCGCGTAGCGAGGAGGCTCGAGGGCCGCGAGCGGCGGCGAGCCGGGCCCCGATAAAATTGACGGAGCGGCGCGCGCGGCCCATATGACGAATGGTGAAGGCAAGCGCGCCAATGGCAAGTTTCCGCGGTCGGCTGCGCGTCGCCCTCAAGGTGGTCGGTGTCACGACCGTCGTCGTCGGCGTCGCCGCGACGGCGCTGGGCTATCGCGCCTACCGGAAGTTCGCTTCGGACCTGCCACCCCACCTCGACGTCGTCACCGACTACCGGCCGCTGCGCGCGAGCCAGGTCTGGAGCGCAGACGGCGAGCTCATCGGGCAGTTCTACGTCGAAAAGCGCACGCTCTTGCCCGTCGAGCAGATCCCGCGCATCGTCAAGCAGGCCTTCGTGGCCGCCGAGGACATCCGCTTCTATTCGCACGGCGGCATCGACTACCTGGGCATCACGCGCGCGGCCTGGGCCAACCTGCGCGCCGGCCACGTCGTCCAGGGCGGCTCGACGATCACGCAGCAGGTCGCCAAGTTGCTGATCGTCGGTCAGGAGCGCTCGCTTGGCCGCAAGGTGCGCGAGGCCATGCTGGCCCACCGCATCGAGGAGCGCCTGTCGAAGGACCAGATCCTCGGCATCTACCTGAATCACGTCTATCTCGGCCACGGGGCCTACGGCGTCGCCGCCGCCGCATCGTCGTACTTCGGCAAGGACGTGGCCAGCCTCTCGGCCGCCGAGGCGGCCATGCTCGCGGGCCTGCCCAAGGCACCCGGACGCGCGACGCCCTTCCACGACTTCGCGCGCGCGCAAGGGCGCCAGCACTATGTCATCGACCAGATGCAGGAACTCGGCTTCCTGTCGCCCGCGCAGGCCGAGACGGCGCGCCACGAGGCGCTCGTGCTCGTCTCGCGCGAGCGCAATCTCACGAACGTCGCCGCGCCCTATTTCGTCGAGACCATCCGCCGCCACGTCGCCGACAACTACGGCGACGAAGAGTTGCTCGAGCGCGGCCTGCGCGTCTACACGACGCTCGACATGCGCAAGCAGCGCGTGGCCGAGGCGGCCCTGCGCGCAGGCCTTGAGGATTTGCAGCGCCGCATCGGCTTCTCCGGCCCCATCGCGCACCTCGACGCCGACCAGCGCCGCCGCCTCCTGCGCGGCCGTCCGCGCCCGTTCGGGCCCACCGGCTACCTCCTCGACGACGAGGAGCAAGACGACCACCTCATGATGGGCGAGCCGCAGGCGGCGCTCGTCGACGCGACGACGCCGGGCGCGGGCGCGCGTCTGCCCGAGCCCATGGCCAAGTACGTCGTCGGCGAGGCCTGGGTCGCGCGGCGCAAGGCCGACGCCGAGGCCCGGCGCAAAGGCACCGACAAGCCGAGCTTCCCCGTCGATCCCGACACCACGTACGCCGCCGTCGTGACGGCCGTCGTCAAGAAGGTCACACTCTCGTCGGGCGGCCTCTCCGTCGGGCTCGAGCCCGCCGACGAGGCGCGCCTCGGCGCGAGCGAGACGCGCGCCGCCCGCGTCGAGGTCGGCGACGTGCTGCCCGTGCGCTTCCTCTCGGTGCCCGACGGCAGGAAGTCGCAGAAGCTCGTCGCGGCGCTCGCGACCGCGCCCGACGTCCAGGGCGCCCTCATCGCGCTCGACCCGGCGAACGGCCGCCTCGTCTCCATGGTGGGCGGCTACGACTACGCCAAGAGCCAGTTCAATCGCGCCGTTCAGGCCCACCGCCAGATCGGCTCGGCGATGAAGCCCTTCATCTATGCCACGGCCATCGACCACGGCATGAACGAGCTCACGATCAAGTACGACGCGCCCGTGAAGTTCAAGACCGCCTCGGGCGTCTGGGCGCCGCACAACTACAAGCGCGACTACCTCGGCCCGCTCACGCTGCGCACGGCCATTGCTAAGAGCGTCAACACGGTCTCGGCGCAGCTCGTGGCACAGCTGGGCGTGGACGCCGTCATTGAGACGATGCGCAAGCTCGGGATCCGCTCGGCGCTGCCGCACTCGCTTTCGCTGGCGCTCGGCACGGCCGACCTCACGCTCGAGGAGGTGGCCTACGCCCTCGCGACCTTCCCCGCGGGCGGCGAGGAGGTGACGCCGCTCTTCATCACGAAGCTGACCGACGCCGACGGCCACGTCCTCGAGCAGCACGACGCGCCGACCGCTCGCGCGCGCAGGCTCACGCCGGAGACGGCCTATATCGTGACCGACCTCATGAAGGGCGTCGTCGAGATCGGGACGGCAAAGAAGGCGCGCGAGCTCGGCCGCCCCGCCGCCGGGAAGACGGGCACCTCGACCAACTACCGGGACGCCTGGTTCTTTGGGTTCACGCCCGATCTCCTGTGCGGCGTCTGGGTGGGCCGCGACGACTTCAAGCCCGTCGCGCACGACGCCACGGGCGGTCAGGTCGCGCTACCCATCTGGCTCGCCTACATGAAGGAGGCGATGAAGGGCCGGACCGTGCGCGACTTCGCGGTTCCGGCCGGCATCGTGTTCGCGCGCGCCGATCCCGACAAGGGCCTGCCGGCGCCGCCCAGCAAGCCCGGCAGTCGCCTCACACCCTTCCGGCGAGGTACGCTACCGACGGCCTTCAAGACGGCCGCCACGGGAGCGCGTTTCTCCGATGAACAATTCTGAAGACTGCGCGGCGCCGACCGACGCCGCGGCCATCGCCGACGTCGCGCGCGTGCGCGGTCGCGCCGTGCGGCGCGTCTTCATCATCACGCTGTTCCTGAACGCCGCCGTCGCGATCGCGAAGGCGCTCTACGGCTACTCCTCCCACTCACTCTCCGTGGGCACGGACTCGCTCCACTCGATCCTCGATGCGTCGGGGAACGTGCTCGCGCTCTTCGGATTGCACTGGGCCGCGGTGCCCGCCGACGAGCGCCACCCCTACGGCCGGCGCAAGATCGAGATCCTCGCGGCGCTCGGCATCGGCGTGCTCATCGTCATCGGCATGTTCGAGTTCGCCGTGGCGGCCGTCGAGTCGCTGCGCGGACACGGCACGCCCCCACAGATCGGCGTCGCCGGCTTCGCCGTCGTCATCGCGACGATGGTCGTCAACGTCTTCGTGACCCGCTACGAGCACCGCAAGGGGCACGAACTCGGCAGCACGCTGCTTCACGCCGACGCCCAGCACACGAAGTCCGACCTCTACGCCTCGGCCGCCGTCGTGGCGTCCTTTCTGGCCGTTCGCGCCGGCTTCGCGTGGGCCGACGGCGTCGCGACGCTCGTGCTCGTCGCCCTCGTGAGCCACGTCGCCTGGGAGGTGTTCAAGGAGAACGTTCCCATCTTGATAGACGCGGCCGTGCTCGATCCCGAGGGCGTCATCGCGGTGGCGCGCGACATGCCCGGCGTGCGCGACGTCCATCGCGTGCGTTCGCGCGGCGTTCGGCACGCGGTCGAGCTCGATCTCCACCTTCAAGTGGGCGCTGACATGAGCCTGACCTCCGCGCACCGGCTCGCGCGCGAGATCGAGGCGCAACTGCGGGTTAAGTTTCCAGAACTTTCCGACGTAGTGATTCACATCGAACCGGCCCCCGTCCCTGATGACAAGCCCTCTCCCCAAAGCTCCTGAGAGCCCACGCCTTAAAAGTCTCAAAAAAATGCGCGCGGAGCCTAAGGCGAAGCGCAAAGGCGCCGATTCGGAGAGCTTGACACCATCCGCCACACCGATAAGATTGCGCATCCGTTTTCATATCTGCCCTTCGGGGCCCGCTTCCCAAGCCTCCGCCCGCTCTAGCCTCACCGAGACCGCCACGCCACCCGTTCCGGTTTTTCACCTCACCCCATAGTCAACCCCTGAGTCGATGGCGGCGCCCCGTGCGCCCGCGAGGAGACAGAAGAGATGCAAGGACTCGCCAGGTTTCTCGAAGAAGGCGGCACCCTGATGTACATCAACCTCGTGGTGTCCGTCATCGCCTTGTCGCTCATCCTTGACCGCGCCATCTTCTTTCTGGGCAAGGGCTCGGTGAACGCCAGAGCCTTCCTGGAGCAGATCAGGAAGCTCGTCCTCGCGAACAACATCGACCGCGCCGTCAAGCTCTGCTCCGCGACGGAGGCGCCCGTGGCTCAGGTGGCGCGCGCCGGCCTCCAGCGCGTGCACCGAGGCGAGATCGCCATCGCGCAGGCCATCGAGGAGACGCTCGTCGACGTGACGCCGCTGCTCAAGAAGCGCGTCCAGATCCTGTGGTCGATCGCCAACATTGCGACCCTCGTCGGCCTCCTGGGCACCGTCGTCGGCCTCATTCGAGCGTTCGGCGCCGTCGCGGCCGCCAAGCCGGAGGAGCGGTCGTCGCTGCTCGCCAAAGGTATCTCCGAGGCGCTCAACAACACCGCCATGGGTCTCGGCATCGCCGTGAGCTGCATCATCGCGCACGCCATCCTGTCGTCGGCTTCGAAAAAGCAGGTCGGCGATCTGGAAGGCTTTGCCCTCAAGCTCGAGAACCTCCTGGCCGAGTCGGCGTCGGGCGGCGCGAAGGCCTGATCAATTCCACAACCCGCAATGTCGACCATCGCGATGTCGATGTCCCGGCGACCACCTCTGGCGCCGGCTGACCCGCGAATGAAACGGCGAGGCGCTCAATGACGAGAAGCCAGGTACGGGCCGCATGCCGACGCATGCGAGACCACGTCGAGGAAATCGAGGAGGAGGCGGGCGAGCTCAACCTCGTCCCCTACATGGACATCGTCACGAACATCATCATTTTTCTCCTCGCGTCGATGATCAACCAGGTCTCGCTGGCCAACATCAACGTCAGCGTGCCGAGCATCTCTGGCGGTGGGGCATCCGCCGAAGACAACCCGCCACCGGATAAGCCGCCGCTCAACCTCACGGTCTCCGTGGGCGCCAGCGGGTTCACGGTCGCGGCCTCGGGAGGCGTGCTCCCCATCGTGACGAAGCTGCCGAACGGTCAGTACGACTACAAGTCGCTCACGACCAAGCTCAAGGAGATCAAGTCGGCGCCTGACAACGCCACGGAAACGAAGGCGAACTTCAGCGCCGACGCGAACATCCCCTACGACGTCGTCGTCGCCACGCTGGACGCCATGCGCATCACCGACGAGGGCAAGATCTTGTTCCCTGACATCTCCTTCGCGGCGGGGATCCTCTAAGTGGCGGGGCACGCGGAGTCGCCGCAGGTTATCTCTCGCCTCGAGGGCAAGAAGGCCATTCGGTCCTACGCCCGGAAGCTGGATGAGCCCGAGGTCATCAAGGACCTCAACATCACGCCCATGATGGACATGATGACGATCATCCTCGTCTTCTTGCTCAAGTCGTTCGCCTCGAGCACGTCGAACCTCACCTTCGACTCCAACCTCTCGCCCCCGAAATCGACGACCCTGCTCAAGCCCAAGCTGGCCGTCAGCGTGGTCGTCACCAAGAAGGTGATCCTCGTCGAGGGCGACGCCATCGCCCCCATCAACGTGGGCAAGGTGGATCCCACCGTCAAGCGTGACGGCGAGAACGGCTACTACATCACGCCGCTCGTCGAGGTCCTCGAGAAGCACGCCAAGCGTGAGAAGAAGGTCGCAGACCTGACAGGGCAGAAGTTCGAGGCCCAGTTAATGATCGTGGCCGACCAGACGACCCCGTACCGACTGCTCACCGAGGTCATCTACTCGTGCGGCCAGGCGGGCTACGCCAACTACCGCCTTCTCGTCCTCAAGGCAAAGGGCGACTGACGCGCGAGGGAAGTCGAAGGCCACGGCTTTACATCCCGGCTTCGAAGTTCTATACAGGGCGCCCGAAAGGGCGCCTTTTTTGTTTCCGGGGGCGGCCTTTGCGACACTCCCACCGAGCTTCCAGCTCAGGAGATCCCTGGACATGTCACGATCCGCTCGCGTCCCCTCCTCGCCGACACTCCGCACCCTGGCCGTCTGGCTGGGGCTCATCGCCCTGACGCTCGTGGCCCTGCCCGTGCGCGCCGCCGGCCTCGACTCCGAGGGCGCCTCCGGCCCCGCCGCCGCCCACCACGAGGGCGGGGGCGAGGCGAGCCTCGTGCTGCCGGATCTCGGCAAGGTGCACTTCCTCGGCTCGCTCCCGGGCAGCACGCTGCTCACGGGCGGGCTCGCCGTCTGCTTGCTGGGCCTCGCCTTCGGCCTGGTGATCTTCCGGCAGCTGCGCGCCATGCCGGTCCACAAGGCCATGCTAGAGATCTCGGAGCTCATCTACGAGACGTGCAAGACGTACCTCATCACGCAGGGCAAGTTCATCCTTCTGCTCGAGGTCTTCATCGGCACCATCATGGTCGTGTACTTCGGGGTCCTCCGGCACTTTGAGGCATCCAAGGTCGTCGTCATCCTGCTCTTCAGCCTCATCGGCATCGGCGGAAGCTACGGCGTCGCCTGGTTCGGCATCCGCATCAACACGTTCGCGAACTCGCGCACGGCGTTCGCGAGCCTCAAGGGCAAGCCCTACCCCTGCTACGCGATCCCGCTCAAGGCCGGCATGAGCATCGGCATGCTGCTGATCAGCGTCGAGCTCTTCATGATGTTATGCATCCTGCTCTTTTTGCCCAGGGACTACGCGGGCTCCTGCTTCATCGGCTTCGCCATCGGCGAGTCGCTGGGCGCCTCGGCGCTGCGCATCGCGGGCGGCATCTTCACGAAGATCGCCGACATCGGGTCGGACCTCATGAAGATCGTCTTCAACATCAAGGAAGACGACGCGCGCAACCCGGGCGTGATCGCCGACTGCACAGGCGACAACGCCGGCGACTCCGTGGGCCCCAGCGCCGACGGCTTCGAGACCTACGGAGTCACGGGCGTCGCGCTCATCACCTTCATCCTGCTCGCCGTGACGGACGCCGAGGTCCAGGTGCAGCTGCTCGTCTGGATCTTCACGATGCGCATCATGATGATCGTCGCGAGCGGCCTCTCGTACCTCTTCAACGAGGCCATCGTCAAAGGCCGCTACGGCAACGCCGACAAGATGAACTTCGAGTCGCCCCTCACGCAGCTCGTGTGGCTGACGTCGCTCGTCTCCGTGGGCATGACCTACGTCGTGTCGTACCTTCTCGTCCCGCGGCTCGGCCTCGGCGGCGACGAGACCCTGTGGTGGAAGCTCTCGACGATCATCACTTGCGGCACCCTCGCGGGTGCGATCATCCCGGAGCTCATCAAGGTCTTCACCTCGACGTCGTCCAAGCATGTCAAGGAGGTCGTCA
>DASZFV010000087.1:0-8199 GCA_035939455.1 Polyangia bacterium | reverse complement strand
CCCATGGCTGCTGCGACGGCGGGGGGCGCTGTGTCACCGGCCGCTCGGTCAACCAGTGCGGCAACGGGGGCGCGGCCTGCTCCGCGTGCGGCCGATGCGAGCTCTGCGGCGCCGCGGGCGCCTGCGAGATCGATCCGTCCTCGACCTGGCGGGTCGTCTGCGACCAGGCGACGATCGCGATGACCCAACCCAACGGGTCCAACTGGGACCCGCGCATGGGAGCGATAGGGGGAATTGAGCCCGATCCGTTCTGCGAATTCGAGATGCCGGCGGGGTCGCTCATGAACGCGAAGGTCAGCCCGACCGTTACGGACTCCTTCTCGCCCGTGTGGAACTACGACGTGACGCCGGGCTCGCAGCCCATCGAGGCCGCGGATCTGATGTCGGCCACGAAGACGTGGCGCCTGTGGGTGGGTGACGACGACGGCTGCAACAACGGTCGCGGGTGCACGGGCCAGGAGATCTGCGCGATCAACCAGCCGCTGACGGCGAGTGTCCTCAAGGCCGGTCAGCTCGTGGCTCAGAACATCGCGAGCTGTATATCGCTCACCGTCAGCTTCGTGTGCCAGTAGCCCAGCTCGCGACTGCGAGGCGGCGGGGCGCGGGTGGGGCGGGGGCGCGGACGAGGGGGAGGGGGACGTCGGCGAGGGCCGCCTTCCAGTCCGCGAAGCGGCCGCCGGCGCGCGTGGCGCGGGCGGCGGCCAAGCCGGCGGCGAAGCCGCCCTGGGCGAGGCGGTATTCGACCCAGGCCCACTTTGCGGACGTGGGGCGCAGCTCGACGCGCCCGCGCACGGCGGCGCGCAGCCGGGCCAGGCGCCCGTCGATGACGTCGATGGCTTCGAAGGGCGCCTCGTCGAGCGGCGTGTTGCGCTTGGCGACGAAGGGCGCGATGCCGAACGCCACGCGCGGCGCGATGCGCGCGAGCTCGAGGCCGAAGCGGCCGAGCTCGTCGAGGTCGGCGTCGGTCTCACCCGGCAACCCAACCATCATGTAAAGCTTGAGCTGTCGCAGCCCATGGTCGCGACACAGCTCGGCGGCGCGCAGCAGGTGGCGCTCCTTGGTCTTGCGCTGGATGACGTCGCGCATGCGCTCGGACGCGCCGTCGGAGGCCGTCGTGAGCGTCTCGTAGCCGCCGCGCTTGAGCAGGCCGACGATCTCGTCGTCGAGGCGATCGGCGCGTAGGCTGGAGATGCCGACCTCACGGCCCGTGTCGACGACGTGGCGCAGGATCTCGGGCAGCCCCGGGTGGTCGGTCACGGCGGCGCCCACGAGGCCCACGCGACGCACGTCGGCAGGAATGAGGCTCTTGACGCGCGCCGGCTCCACGAGCCGCATGCCGCCGTTCGTCGAGCGGCGCATCACGCAGTAGGTGCACCCGCGGTGACAGCCGCGCTCGGGCTCGATGAGGAACATGTCGCGGAGCTCGGTGTGCGGCGTGCGGATCTGCGAATAGGCGGGGAGGTCTTCGTCCGGCGTCCGCGCGATCGGGGGCAGAGTCTCGCCGTGGAGCGCGGGCACGTAGAAACCCGGCCGCCCAGCCAGATCGGCGAGCAGCGCAGCCCGATCTGGCGTGCCCAGCACGGCGGTGACGAGGATGGGCATGAGCGACTCGGCCTCGCCGAGGATCATCACGTCGGCGTACGGGCCCGCGGGCACGGGGTTCGAGAACGTGAGCGGCCCGCCGATGAGGACGAGCGGGTGGCGCTCGGGGTTCGCGGCGCGCGTCTCGGCCAGCGCGGGGATGCCGGAGAGATCGAGGCAGTCGACGAGACCCGCGAGCTCGAGCTCGTAGGCGAGCGAGAAGGCGACGACGGGGAAGTCACCCACGGGGCGCGCCGACTCGTAGGTACAGAGCGTCTCGCGCTGCAGGCGCGCCGCCCGCGCGTCGTCGGCCAGGAAGGCGCGCTCGGCGACGACGCCCGGCATGCCGTTGAGCAGGCGGTAGATTGTCTGATAGCCGAGCGACGACATGCCCACGTTGTACGGGCTCGGGTAGACAAGCGCGATCGCGAGCCCGGCCTGCTTGTGCAGCGTGCCGACCTCGGCGGCGAGGCGGACCTCGCGGATCTCGCGAAAAGTGTGCATGTCGGGCCCGATCTCGGGCGACCCACTATACGTCACTCGGCGGCGTCGAGCCCGGATCCGGCCCTGGCGGGGGGGACGCCGTGGCCGGTCATCTGCAGCCGGTAGAGGAGCGCGTAGTTGCCGCCGCGCGCCAGCAGCTCGTCATGTGTGCCCTGCTCGGCGACGTGGCCGCCATGAATCACGAGGATGCGCGACGCGCGTCTGACTGTCGACAGGCGGTGGGCGATCACGATCGACGTGCGGCCTCGCATGAGCTCGGCGATGCCGCGCTCGATGATGCGCTCAGTCTCCGGGTCGACGCTGGCCGTGGCCTCGTCGAGCACGAGGATCTCGGGGTCGCGCGCCAGGGCGCGCGCGAAGGCGACGAGCTGGCGCTCGCCCGAGGAGTAGTTCGCGCCGCGCTCGACGACGGGCGCGTCGAGGCCCCCGGGCCGGCCGGCGATGACGCGGTCGGCGCCCACGCGCCGCGCCGCTTCGAGGATCCTCGCGTCCGTGACCTCAGGATCGCCGAGGCCGATGTTCTCGCGCAACGTGCCCGAGAACATGAAGACGTCCTGGCTCACGACGACGACACGGCGCCGCAGCGTCCCCCTGTCGAGGCGCCGCACGTCGATGCCGCCGATGCGCACCGAGCCGCCGCGCACGTCGTAGAGCCGCGGCAGGAGCTTGATGATCGTGGACTTTCCGGCGCCGGTGGCGCCGACGATGGCCAAGGTCTCGCCCTTGGCGATCTTCAGCGAGACGTCTGAGAGGACGGGGCAGCCTTCTCGGTAACCGAAGGTGACGCGGTCGAGCTCGATGAGGGGGAGATCGTCACTCGTGCTTTGAACGGAGGGCTCCGCCATCCGCGGGGCGTCCGGGGACTGCGTGTCGAGGAGGGAGAACACCCGCTCGGCGGCGGCCATGGCCTGCTGCATGACGGTGTACTTCGTCGACAGCTCGCGAATGGGGGCGAAGAACTTGCCCAGGTATTCGATGAACGCCACGAGCACGCCGAAGGTCAGCGTGCCGCCGGCGATGCGGGCGCCGCCGTGCCACAAAAGCCCGGCGATCGCGATCGAGCCCACGGCCTCGACGATCGAATAAAGGGACGCGTCCGCGAAGATCGCGCGCGAGTTCGCGCGGCGGTAGTCGACGTTGATGACGTCGAACTCGGCCGCGACGCGGGCTTCTTGCGCGAAGGCCTGCACGACCTTGATGCCCGACAGGTGCTCCTGGAGGAAGGCGTTGAGCCGGGCCAGCTTGGCGCGGATCTCGCGGAAGGCGTCGCGCACCCAGCCGCGGAAGAACGCCGCGACGCCGTAGAGGATGGGCGCTGTGGCCATCGAGAACAGAGCGAGGCGCCAGTCGATGCCGAAGATCACGACGAGGATGAACGAGAGCCGGATGAGGTCGCCGAGGAGGCTGACGAGGCCCGAGGCGAACATCTCGGTGAGCGCCTCGACGTCGCTCGTGAGACGCGTCATGAGGCGGCCGAGCGGCGTCGTGTCGAAGAACGACGCAGAGAGCGCGAGGACGTGGGCATGGACCTGGACGCGGAGGTCGTTCATGGCCTTCTGACCGACGAGCTGCGTGAGGTAGTTCTGCGCGAAGGCGGCACCCGATTGTCCCAGGAGCGCGAGGAGATAGAGCGCGCCGAGCCGATCGAGGCCCGCGACGCGACCGATGGCGATGTGCTCGTCGATGGCCTGCTTGAGCAGGTACGGCTGGGCGAGCTCGATGGCGGCGGCGACAGGCAGCAGCGCGATCGCGAGCGCGATGCCCGTCCGGTACGGCCAGACGTACGAGAAAATGCGCCGCAGGAGGATCCCGTCCAGGGCCTTACCGACGTTCTCGTCGGGGACCCTCCGCGGGTCCCCATGCCCCCCGATGCTCGCGGCGCGCGGCGAAGCCGCGCCGCGCTCGGTTTTGCGGCGATTCACGTGGGCTCTCCCAGGGCTTCGGCGGCGAGCTGCTCGCTGTAAAGGGAGGCGTACAGGCCGGCCGAGGCGAGCAAGTGACCGTGCGTGCCGCGCTCCGCGACGCGGCCGCCGTCGAGCACGAGGATCTGGTTGGCCTCCTTGACCGCCGCCACGCGGTGCGAGACGACGATCGACGTGCGCTCGCGCAGGATGGGCTGGAGGCGCCTCAGGATCTCGCGCTCGGTCTCGGCGTCGACCGAGGACAGCGTATCGTCGAGCAGGAGGATCCGCGGCTCGGCGGCCAAGGCCCGCGCGAGCGCCACGCGTTGGCGCTGCCCACCGGACAGGGTGATGCCGCGCTCACCCACGAGCGTGTCGTAGCCCGCCGGCAGGATCGCGATGTCGGGGCCGAGCCCCGCGGCCTCGGCAGCGCGGACGACGCGCGCGCGGCGCGCCGTCTCGTCGGCAACGGCCGGGTCGCCCGCGCGAATGCCGAAGGCGATGTTCTCGGCTACGGTCGCCGAGAACAGGAAGGCGTCTTGCGGCGCGTAGCCGACGAGGCCGCGCAGGCGCGCGAGCGGCAGCGCCGTGACGTCGTGACCGCCGATCGCGACGGCGCCGGGCGCGACGTTCTGCAGCCGCACGAGCGCGTCGACGAGCGTCGTCTTCCCCGCCCCCGTCGGGCCCACGATGGCCAGCGTCGTGCCGGCTGGCACCGAGAACGACACCGCGTCGAGCAAGCGTCGATCGTCGATCGTGATCGTGAGATCGCGGACCTCGATCGACGGCGCGATGGGCTCCTCGGCGGCGGCGCCACGCGCGCGATCCACGCGCGCGCCGTCAGCGATGGCCGGCGTTGTCGCGAGCAGCTCGCGCACGCGGTTCCACCCCGCGATGCCGCGCTGCCAGATGCCTATGATCCAACCGAGCGCGATCGTGGGCCACGAGAGCTGCACGACATAGGCGTTAAACGCGACGAGCGCGCCGATCGTCATGTGGCCCGCGATGACCTCGCGTCCGCCCGCCCACAAGACGATGAGCGTGCCGGCGCCGCCCAGCATCGCGAAGAGCGGCCCCAGGAGGCCGCGCGCGCGCACGAGGCGCAGCGTGCGGGCGAGGTAGTCGTCGTTGAGAACACGGAAGCGCCGGTGGCGGCGCTCCTCGAGACCGTAGTGCTTGACGACGGACATGCCCGCGAGGTCTTCCTGGATCGACGTCGACATGCGGCCGAGCTGGTCCTGGATGTCGCGGCTGGCCCTGTACATGAGCCGGCTCGACAGGCGGGCGCCCAGCAGCAAGACCGGGTATGGGACGAGGGCCATGAGCGTGAGGCGCGGCGACAGGCGCACGAGCAGCCACAGCGTCGTGACGTAGACCAGGGTCGTGTTGAAGAGGTTGAGCACGCCCGGCCCGAACACCGCGCGGACCGCGCCGAGGTCGTTCGTGAGCCGCGACATAACGTCGCCCGTGGCGTTCTTTCGGAAGAAGCCGGCGTCGAGCCGCGTGAGGTGTCGAAAGAGATCGCGCCGGAGCGAGTACTCGATGTTGCGCCCGGCGTTGAAGATCGTCACGCGCGAGGCGGTGCGGATGACGGCCTGCAGGATCGCGAAGGCGCCGATGAGGATCGCGTCGCGCACGACCGCGTCGTGCGCGGCCGCCCCCTTCTGCCGGAGGGCGTCAATCGCGTTCTTGAGCAGCCAGGGGATCGAAAGCGCGAACCCGTTCGTGGCGAGCAGGCAGGCGGCGCCGCCAGTCAACCGCCCGATCTCCGGGCGCACCCGCGCGCGCAACGTGACCGGCGGCTCTGAGGTGCCCTCGGGGGGCGAGACGACGGGGCCTTGCACTGGGCAAGTATTCAACACGAAAGCGCTTCACGCCGCGACCTCGGCGCCGGTTCGCGGGGATCTTCGCGATTGAACGGACGAAAGCCTGGGGTCTATAGTCTTCGTCCGTGTCGCTCAGCGCGCGCGGCGTTTTGACATGAACATCGACGTCTCGACCACTCTCGCGAACCTCCAGCTGGATCCGGACAACCCCCAGGCGCTCAAGGCGCTCTCCGGGCTTCAGCCCGGAAACGGGGCCGGCGTCGACGCGGGGGCGCTCACGCAGGCGCTCGGCGCCGCGCGCCGGTGGCACCGCGAGCGTGGCGATTTCGAGCTGTGCCTACAGCTCATCGACCTCGAGCTCGCCTGGGTCAAGGACGCGCCGCGACGCGCGGATTTGCTGCACGAAAAGGGACGCCTGCTGTCCGACGATCTCCTGCGCGGCGACGCGGGTCTCGCCGCCGTGCACGAGGCTCTGAAGGCGTTCCCCGACCACGGACCGTCCAAGGAGTCCTCCGCGCAGATGACGCTCCTCCGCGGCAACTGGCAGCCGATCTCGAAGCGGTACTTGCAGCAGGCCCAGACGGCCGAGCAAAACGCGCAAGAGATCGGCAAGGACCGGGCGCACGCCGCCAGCCTGTACGTCGCGGTCGCGGAGCTCCTCCTCAGGTACGGCGGCGCTGACGCCGCGGCCGAGGCGGAGGCGCACCTGCGCAAGAGCATGGAGCTCGACCTCGGGGGCCGCCGCGGGGGCGCCCACTTCGAACGCCTCCTCAAGGACAACTCGCGCTACGACGAGCTGCTCGCGCTCTACACGCAGCGCGCCGAGGCGGCCAGCAACCGCGAGGACCGCGCCCTCGCCGAGGTGCTCGCGGGCGAGACGTCGGCGAAGATCGGCAAGAGCGACGAGGCGCTCGCCCACTTCCGCAAGGCGCTCGAGGCGAGCCCGTACGAATCACGCGCGCTGCGTCCCGTGCGCGAGGCGTTGGCCCGCGAAGCCGGAAAAATGGTCGCGACCGAGGGCGACGCCGCCAAGAGCAAAGAGGTTTGGGCCGAGCTCGCCAAGATCCTCGAGGGCGCGGTGCGCACGAAGCGCGGCGAGCAGGACGTCCCCCTCCAGGTCGACCTCGCTCGCCTCCTGTCGCAAAAGCTCGGCGACAGCGAGGCCGCCGAGGGGTTCTTCCGCCGCGTCCGCAAGATCGATCCCGCGAACCGCGAGATGGTTGACTTCTACCGCGAGTATTACGGCTCCAAAAACGACCAATCCCACCTGCTGCAGGTGCTCGCGCAGGCGCAGAAGAGCGAGAGCGACGTCGACCGGCGGGTCGCCATGGGCATCGAGATGGCGCGCGCCGCCGAGGCGCGCCCGCAGAGCGCCGACAAGGCCATCGAGCTGTGGAAGGGGCTCCTGCGCCTCAAACCGCGGCTGCCCGAGGCCATCGCGTCGCTCAAGACGCTGTACACGAAGACGGAGAAGTGGAACGCGCTCCTCGAGATCCTCAAGGAGGAGCTCGACGCGCTGCCGGGCGACCGCGTCGATGAAAAGGTCGGCCTCCTCCTCGAGATCGTCGCGATCTATCGAGACCGCTTGAACCTCGACGTCATGGTGGTCAACACGTACTTGAGCGTGCTCGCGCTCCGGCCCGACCACCCCGACGCGCTCGCGGCCCTGTCGGTCCGCTACGAGGCGCAGGGCCGCTGGAGCGATCTCATCGGCGTCCTCGGCAAGCAGGCCGAGGCGGCCAAGGACGGCGCCGCGCGGGTCGCGCTGCACCGGCGCATCGCGACGCTGTGGGCCGACAAGCTCGGCAAGCACGGCAACGCCGTCGCGAGCCTCGAGAAGATCCTCGAGGCCGATCCGCGGGACGCCGAGACCAGCGCCCGGCTCAAGGATCTCTACGCCAAGAGCCGCGCTTGGCGGCCGCTCCTCGATGTCTACCGGCGCGAGCTGCCGCACGTCGCGGGCGACGCGCGCCGGCCGCGCCTCGTCGAGATGGCGAAGATCGCCGGCGAGCGCCTCAATGACGTTCGCGAGGCGATCACGCTATGGAACCAGGTCCTCGCCGTCGAGCCGCGCGATCCCGACGCGCTCACGGGCCTCGCGACGCTCTACGAGCGCGAGCGGCGCTGGCCGGCCCTCGTCGAGATCCTCGAGCGCCAGCGCCAGAACGTCGAGGGGCAAGCCCCGGCCGAGCTCGCGCTCCTCGAGCGGCGCGGCATGTTGCTCTACGAGAAGCTGGGCGCGACGGAGGGCGCGATCGACGTCTTCCGCCGGATCCAGACGCTGCAGCCGCAGAACGCGCGCGCCCAACGCGCCCTGCGCGAGATCTACGCTCAATCGGGTGACTTCGCGGCGCTCGAGGCGATGTACGTCCAGCAGGGTGCCTTCT
>DASZFV010000086.1:0-3442 GCA_035939455.1 Polyangia bacterium | reverse complement strand
GCCCGGTCGTCAAGGAAATCGGGCCGCGACCGGGCTCACGACGCGCGCAGCAGACGCGTCGAGACCACCTCGCCGGCTCGCCGGCGGGCAACCCCGCGCGCGCCCCAGGACGCAAGCGTTGCCAGGGCGACGACACGGAGGACGGCCAAGGCGATCAACCCGCGCTGGGACTCCTTACGGAGCGGCACGGGCCAGCTTTTAACATGGCGGACGTGGAATGTGACGAGGAAGATCCCTCGAGGACTCGACGAGCGTCGCGGGACGCTCGAAGACCGAACTGCGGGGGTGGAAAACGTTGTGAGCGCGATATACTGAACAGATGTTTCATCCCCTGGTGGCGACCTGGCTCGCGCGGCGCTTCGGCGCGCCGACGCCCGCCCAGGCGCGGGCCTGGCCGCTCATCGCCGAGGGGCGGGACGTGCTGGTCACGGCGCCCACGGGCTCGGGAAAGACGCTCGCGGCCTTCCTGAGCGCGCTCGACGGGCTGGTCGCCGAGGCCGTCGCGAACGACGGCGCGCTGCCGGAGCAGACGTCTGTCGTGTACGTCTCGCCGCTCAAGGCGCTGTCGAACGACATTCGCCGCAACCTCGAGGAGCCGCTCGCTGAACTGCGCGCGCTCGCGCCCGCGCTCGGCTTCCCGGCGCCCGCCATCCGCACGGCGGTGCGCACGGGCGATACGTCGCAAAAGGAGCGGCGCGACGCCGTCCGCCACCCGCCGCACGTGCTCGTGACGACGCCCGAGTCGCTCTACATCCTGCTGACGTCGGACTCGGGGCGGCGCGCGCTGCGCGACGTGCGCACCGTAATCGTCGACGAGATCCACGCCATGGCCGCCGACAAGCGCGGCGCGCACTTGGCGCTGTCGCTCGAGCGGCTCGAGGCGTTGGTCGTCGACAACCGCAGGGACCCTGGGAGGGTCCCCACACCCCCCGGCGCTCCCGGTTCAAGGCACGCGGGGCTGCAGCGCATCGGTCTTTCAGCCACGGTGCGGCCCATGGACGTCGCGGCGCGCCTGCTGTGCGGCACGCGGCCGGCGCCCGCCATCGTCGACGTCGGCCAGCGGCGCGACCTCGATCTCAAGGTCGAGGTCCTCGACGACGAGCTCGGCGCCGTGTGCACGAACGAGCAGTGGGCCGAGGTTTACGACCGCGTGGCCGACCTCGCGCGCGCGCACCGGTCGACGATCGTCTTCGTCAACACGCGGCGTCTCGTCGAGCGGATGACCTTGCACCTCGGCGAGCGGCTCGGGGTCGACACGGTGGCGGCGCATCACGGCAGCCTCTCGCGCGAGCGGCGGCACAAGGCCGAGACGCGGCTCAAGGCGGGCGACCTCAAGCTCGTCGTCGCGACGGCGTCTCTCGAGCTCGGCATCGACGTGGGCGCGATCGACCTCGTGTGCCTCATCGGGTCGCCGCGCTCTATCGCGACCGGCCTGCAGCGCATCGGGCGCTCGGGGCACGCCATCGGCTCCGTGCCCAAGGGACGCCTCTTCCCGCTCACGCGCGACCAGCTCGTCGAGTGCGCCGCGCTCGTGCGCGCCGCGCGCCGCGCCGAGATCGACCACGTGAGCCTGCGCGAGGCGCCGCTCGACATCCTCGCGCAGCAGATCGTGGCGACCTGCGCGACGGACGAGTGGGACGAGGACGGGCTCTTCGCGCGCGTCACGCAAGCGGGCCCGTACGCGGCGCTCGCGCGCGCCGACTTCGACGCCGTCGTCGACGTGCTGTCGGAGAGCATCGCGACGCGGCGCGGGCGTGCGGGCGCCCTCCTCCACCGCGACGCCGTCAACCGGCGCCTGCGCGGGCGGCGCGGCGCGCGCCTCGCGGCCATCACCTCGGGCGGCGCCATCCCCGACCTCGCGACCTATGACGTCGTGCTCGAGCCCGAGGGGACGCTCATCGGCACGCTCGACGAGGACTTCGCCGTCGAGTCGATGGCGGGCGACATCTTCCTGCTCGGTAACTCGTCCTGGCGCATCCGCCGCGTCGAGATGGGGCGCGTGCGCGTCGAGAACGCGGGCGGCGCGCCGCCCACGATCCCTTTCTGGTTGGGCGAGGGGCCCGCGCGCACGCGCGAGCTGTCGGCCGAGGTGTCGGCGCTGCGCGAGGAGGTCGCGACGGCGGCCGCGCGCGGCGAGGATCCCGTGCCCACGCTCGTCGAGCGGTCGGCGCTCGACCGCCGGGGCGCCGAGCTCGTGCGGGACTACCTGCTCGCGGGCCGGGCGGCCCTCGGCGCCGTGCCCACACAGAAGCGCGTCATCGCCGAGCGGTTCTTCGACGAGGGCGGCGGCATGCAGCTCGTCATTCATGCGCCCTTCGGAGGGCGCATCAACCGGGCGTGGGGCATGGCGCTGCGCAAGCGGTTTTGCCGCTCGTTCGACTTCGAGCTGCAGGCGGCCGCTACCGACGACGGCATCGTGCTGTCCCTCGGCACGCAGCACAGCTTCCCGCTCGAGACGGTGTTCGAGATGTTGCGGCCCGAGGACATCGAGGAGCTGCTCACGCAGGCCGCCCTCCAAGCCCCCATGTTCGAGACGCGCTGGCGCTGGAACGCCTTGCGCTCGCTCGCGCTCATGCGCACGCAGGGAGGCAAGCGCGTGCCGCCCCAGATCCAGCGCATGCGCGCCCAGGATCTCGTGACGGCCGTCTTCCCCGCGCAGACCGCCTGCCAGGACAACCACGGCGGCGGCGCCATCGAGGTCCCCGACCACCCGCTCGTGCGCGAGACCGTGCGCGACTGCCTGGTCGAGGCCATGGACGCCGCGGGCCTGCGCGACGTCATCACGGCGTTGCGCGCGGGCGAGATCGAGACAATCGCGCGCGACCTGCCTGAGCCGTCGGTCTTCTCGCACGAGATCCTCAACGCCAACCCCTACGCCTACCTCGACGACGCGCCGCTCGAGGAGCGCCGCACCCGCGCGGTCGCCGTGCGCCGCGGGCTGCCGGCCGAGGTCACGGACCGCATCGGCGGCCTCGAACCGGCGACGATCGCGGAGGTCGTGGCCGAGGCGCAGCCCGACGCGCGCGACGCCGACGAGCTGCACGATCTCCTCCTCGAGCTCGGCGCGGTGCCGGTGGTCGAGGGCCAGGCGCGCGGGTGGGACGTGCACTTCGACGCGCTCGTCTGCGCGCGCCGCGCGGCGCGACTCGTGCTGCCGGATGGGGCCCACTGGGTGGCGGCCGAGCGGCGCTCGCTCGCGGCCACCGTGTGGCCCGAGGGGCGCTTCGAGCCCGACGTCGTCGAGCCCCCGGCGCGCCGGGCGCCGGCCTGGTCCGAGCGCGAGGGCGCCCTCGTCGAGATCGTGCGCGCGCACCTGACGCTGGCGGGACCGACGACGGCCAGGCACCTGGCCGCGCGCCTGTGCGTGCCCGCGTCCGACGTCGATGCGGCGCTCGCGCAGGTCGAAATGGAGGGCGCGATCCTCCGAGGACGATGGTCTGAC
>DASZFV010000085.1:0-4982 GCA_035939455.1 Polyangia bacterium | reverse complement strand
CCGGACGACGGTCTTCGTCGTTGGTCGGTTGGACGCGACCGCCGAGGTGGTGGCGACGAGAGCGGCGAGCGCAGCCGCGGCGCCGAACGTGAGCCACGACCAACGGCGACGTCCGGGTCGGAGAGGCTTTTCGTGAGAAGGCATGGACGTTGAGGATCGGGACATGCGATGGCTCCTTCGTGTTGGTCTCACGCACCGGTCAGTGCAGTGGGCGTGCCAGGGCGAAATGGGCGCAGCGTTCGCGCGCCGCATCGGGCGGCGCCGCGCGGTAGCGTCACGAGTGTCACGGAGCGTGACAGGCGATACGGCTGGCTTATGCGGCGCCGTCGCGCCCGCCCGTGATGCGACGGTAGATGCGCATGCGAGGGACGCCCAACATTCGAGCCGCAACGGCGACGTTCCCGTTGCTGAGCCCGAGCGCACGCTCGATCAAGAACAGCTCGGCGGCCTGGATGTTCATGGGCAGCTCGTCGACCCCCGCGAGGACGGCCGCGCGTGGGTCCGCGACAGGCGTCTGCGCGGGCAGCGACAAGTGCTCCGGCTGAATCTCGTGCCCGCCGCACTCGATGAGCGCGCGCTCGATGACGTTCTTGAGCTCGCGCACGTTGCCAGGAAAGCCATGCGCCTGCAGCGCACGCACGGCCGCGACGCTAAGCGTCGGAGGGGTGCGCGTCATCTCGAGCGCGAACATCCGCAGGAAGTGCTCGGCCAGGAGGGGGACGTCCTCGCGCCGTTCTCGCAGCGGCGGCGTCCTCACCGTGAAGCGGGCCAGCCGGTAGTAGAGGTCTTGCCGAAACTGGCCGTCGGCGATCTTCCGCTCGAGATCCGCGTTCGTCGCTGCCACGACGCGCGCCTCGGACTCGACCTCGCTATCGGCGCCCACCGGCAAGAACGCGCCGCTCTCGAGGACGCGAAGGAGCTTGGCCTGTAGCGCGAGCGGCATCTCGCCCACCTCGTCGAGGAACAAGGTGCCGCCGCGCGCGAGCTCGAAGAAGCCCTTCCGGTCGCGGTCCGCCCCCGTGAAGGCGCCGCGGCGGTGGCCGAAAAACAGCGACTCGATGAGGTCGGGCGGCACGGCGGCACAGTTCACGGCCACGAACGGGTTCTGCGCGCGGCTGCTCTCGGAGTGGATGGCGCGCGCGACGAGCTCCTTCCCCGTGCCGCTTTCGCCGGTGATGAGGACCGTCGTCGTCGCGAAGTCGCGCACGCGCCGCAGCGACTCGAGGATCGTGATCATGGTACGGCTCTGGCCCACGAAACCGGCGGCGTTCCACCGCTTGGCCTCGCTCTCGGAGAGCAGAGACAGCCGTCCGTCCGCCGCGTCGAACGCCGACTCGGCCTCCTGTCGCTTGGCGATCTCGCTCCGAAGCGCCTCGTTCGCGGACGTGAGCGCCGCCGCGTGCGCCTTCAGGTTGCGCGCCAACCGGTGGACGGTGAGGTGCGTGCGCACGCGGGCCAGGACCTCGTCTCGGCGAAGCGGCTTGGTGATGTAGTCGATTCCACCCGCGCGAAATCCCTCGACGACGCTCGCCTCGTCTCCTCGCGCGGTGGTGAAGACCACGGGGATCTCGGCTGTCGACGGGGCAGCCTTCAGGCGCCGGCAGACCTCGTACCCGCTCAGATCGGGCAGCATGACGTCGAGCAGGATGAGGCTCGGGAGGGCCGCCGCGGCCACCTTCAACGCCTCCGCGGCGCTCGAGGCGACAAGGAGCTGGTAGCCCTCCGGTTCGAGCAGATCGGCCAGGAGGTCCAGGTTGGGCGGAACGTCGTCGATGACGAGGATTTGCTCGCTCACGCGGCCCCCGCGGCTGGGCTCGCCTCGCGCGCGCCGGCGCTCGACACGAGGGTGACGATCGAGTGCATGTCGTAGGCGCGAAGGGCCCGGTCGAGGGAGTCGACCGACGGCCGACCCGCCACGCCGAGCGAGGCGAGCTCGCGCAAGCACGCACGCAGGGCCGTCGCGTTGTGGACACGCGCGGCGTCGAGGATGCGACGGCGCAGCTCCGGAGGCAGCACGGCGAGATCCGCGGGCAAGCCAGGCGCGCGGTCGCCGTCGCGCGCGGAAGCCTCGGTCGTCTGCAGAAAGACGCCAGGGAGGGCGGCCAGGCACGCGCAGACGTGCTCGAAGTCGATGGGCTTGGCGAGGAAGTCGTCGAACCCGCCCTTCAAGTAAGCGTCACGTTCGTGAGCGAACGCGGAGGCCGAGTGGGCCACGATTCGTATCCGATGGACGCCCAGCTGGAGGCCGCGCAAGCGCTCCAAGACTGCCCACCCGTCGAGGTCCGGCATCCGCACGTCGCAGAAGACGATCGCGGTCCCCACGCCCGACCCCGAATAGAGACCGCGCGCCCGGGCCACCGCCTCCTTCCCCCCGCGCGCCACCGAAACCTCGCAGCCGACCTCCGTGAGCATGCGCGCGAGCACGTCCCGATTCTCCGGGACGTCGTCGGCCACGAGGGCCATAACCCTCGTTCCGGGAGCGAGCCGTCGCTTGACCACCGCGTTAACACGCGCCTCGTGACGATGACCGAGCCTCGGAAGGGGCAGGTCGACTGCGAAGATGGAGCCCTCGCCCACGCGGGAGGACACCGAGATCGTCCCGCCCATGAGCTCGGCGTAGCCACGCGCGATGGCGAGACCCAAGCCCGTGCCCTCGGCGGCGCGGCCCATGGCCTCCTGGTGGAACGGCAGCAGGATGTGCGGCAACGCCTCCTCGGCCACACCGATGCCGGTGTCGACGACCTCGAAAACGTGCCGGTCGGCGGGCGAGCGGCTCACGCGCAACGTCACGGAGCCACGGTCCGTGAATTTCACGGCGTTCCCGAGCAGGTTGATCAAGATCTGGCGAAGTTTGCCGACGTCGCCGCGGACGCGGGTCCCCCGCGACGGCAGCCCCTCCACGCGGAACGCGAGACCCTTGCGCCGACACTGATCCGCGAACAAGGTCCCTACGTCCGAAAGGATCGCGCCGAGGTCGAGCTCGGTGACGTGGAGCTCGGCTCGGCCCGCCTCGATCTTCGACACGTCGAGGATGTCGCTGACGACACCGAGCAGGTGGCGGCCGCTCGTCGCGATGGTCTGGACGGGCTGGCGGTAACCCGCGGGCAGCGCCGGATCGGCCTCCAGGATTTGCGCGTAACCGAGGATGGCGTTGAGCGGGGTGCGGATCTCGTGACTCATGTTGGCGAGGAAGGCCGTCTTGGCCTCGTTAGCGCGCGCCGCCTCGTTGCGGGCGGCGATCTCGTTCGTGAGCGCGAGCGTGCGCTCCCGGACGCGCTCCTCGACCTCGGCCGTGCGGCGCAATCCGCGCCACAGGTATGCGCCCAACAGGAGGGTGAAGCAGATCCCGAGAGGAATGACCCACGTCGAGTGCTCACGAAACCGGCCGATCGGCTGAGAGGCCTTCGTGCCGAAGCCGACGGTCCAGGTTCGCCCCCCCACGTCGAAGGCGCGCTCGGCCGTGAGCAGGCGTCCCTGGCCGGGGTCGGCCGGCGCCGGCGCGAGCGCCCCGGGAGACGGCGTCACATACCTTCCCGAGGCGCCGTCTCGGATCGTGGTCTCGACCGAATGGTCCGGCAAGCCGGCGAGTACGGGCTCACGCAAGCGATCGAGATGAAAGACGCCAACGACGAAACCCATCAGGGCCTTCGCCCGTTCTTCGCGCGAACCGAACGAGGCGGCGCGGCAGTAGACCGGCAACGCGAGTAGCACGCCGTACCGTCCCCCCCCGTCCTGCGCCAGCACGAGTGGCGCGGTGGCGACAGCACGGCCCGTGTCGCGGGCCTGTTCAAGCGCTGCCCAACGTTCGGGGCTCGAGGCGAGGTCGATGCCTAACGCTTGCTCATTCCCATCTATGGGCTCGACGTAGTGAACGGGGTAGTACTCGGCGCGGCTCCGCGCGGGGACGAGGGTAGTCGCGCCGTCGAATTCGCGGACGGCGTAGCTCGGGTAGCCGTCGTCATGCGCGGCGCGCTCGTAGGCTATGCGGTCCGCCTTGCTGACGCGCGGCACCCATTCGAGCGCGGTGAGCTCCGGGTGATCGGTCAGCGACCGCCGCACGAACACACGGAACTCCTCGCGCGAACCGACGAGCTCGACCTCGCGCAGCGACGCAACGGCGCGCAGGACCTGGATCGACCCGTCGACCTTGCTCTGCAACAGCGCCGTGTGCTCTTGCGCGAGCGCGTCGAGGTGGCTGCGGAGCGCCCGCCTCTCGCCATCGCGCATCTGCGTGAAGAGCAACGCGAAGAGCCCCGCCACCCCGATACACGCGAGCGACGACACTATGAGGGCGCGGGCTGGGAGCCGCTGCCGCGCCTTGGCGCGATCGGGGCGATCGAAAGATGAACCGTACAGCACGGCCTTTCGAAGCTACAGCCGGGACGTTTCGGGTACGTTTCCCAAAGGACAATATTGCCGGCGCACCCGAAGGGCTTACCGCGGCCGGGGGGCGCTCACGAACGCGCGCAGCTCGGTCGGTGTTGCGAACGTGAAGTCGGGACGTGCCGCGCGCAGCTCAGCTTCGCTGCCGTAACCCCAGGCCGCCGCGATCGCGCCGATGCCGTTGACGCGCGCGCCCGCGATGTCGGTGCCGCGATCGCCGATCATCCATGCGCGATCGCCGCCGACGCAGATCCTCTCGAGGGCCACCCGGATGAGATCGCGCTTGTCCGTATTCTCGCCCGACAGCTCCGAGCCGAAGACATCCTCAAGCCACGGCGACAGCCCGAAGTGATCGACGATTCGTCGCGCGTAGACGTGGGGCTTCGAGGTGACGACGAAGGCGCGGTGGCGCGCGCCCCGGACGGCGCCGAGAACCTCCGGAATTCCAGCATACACGGCGTTCTCGAATAGCCCCACCGTCGAAAACCGCTCCCGATAGGCGCAGACCGCGTCAGCGATCAGGCCGGCCTCCGTGGTGGCGAGCAACTCAGCGAATGTTCCGCGAAGCGGCGGCCCGATGAAGCGCGTGAGCTCGGCCA
>DASZFV010000084.1:0-12145 GCA_035939455.1 Polyangia bacterium | reverse complement strand
CCCGCCGTCCCACGACTCAGCCTCCGCTTCGGCACTCGCGCCCTCGACGACGAGCGTGACCTCACCGAGCGGCCGCCCGTCGGCGTAGCGCGCCGCGAGCGCGCCCAGCGTGTCGCGCGCGAACTCCTCGTGCTCCTTCGTGAGCTCGCGCGCGACGCAGGCCCGACGGCCCGGTCCCAGCGTCGCCGCGAGGTCGGCCAGCGTCGCCGCCGTACGCATCGGCGACTCGTAGAAGACGAGCGTCGCGGGGAGCGCGCGCAACGACTCGAAGAGGCGGCGTCGCGGTCCGGACTTACGCGGCGCGAAACCGTGGAAGAGGAAGCGGTCGGAAGGCAGGCCACTGCCCACGAGCGCCGCGAGCACCGCCGCGGGGCCGGGCACGGGCACGATGCGCGCGCCGGCCGCGATCGCGGCGACGACGATCCGGTAGCCGGGATCGGAGACCAGCGGCGTGCCGGCCTCGCAGACGAGGACGACGTCAACGCCCGCGCGCAGCCGGTCGGCGACCTCGGCGGCCCGCGCCGCTTCGTTGGCGTCGTAGCACGAAAGAATGGTCCGCGGGGCGCCGGCGCCGCCGGCGCCGAGGTTCGCCAGCAGGCGCCGCGCGCTCCGCGTGTCCTCGGCCACGAGGACGGTCGCCGTCCGCAGTGCACAGGCCGCGCGCGGCGACAGGTCGTCGGCATTTCCGAGCGGCGTCGCCACGACCGTCAGAGACCCGACGCGCGTCGTCACCGCCATGGCGCGCCCAGTATACCGAGTGCGACCAATGGCGACATCCCGCGCGCGTCTCGCGGCGCTAGGAACCCGACGGGGAAACCGCGCCGGGACGAGCATAAGGCGTGCAGTGGGCGCCGCCGGTGGCTATGATTGAGAACTCCCTCCATGGATCTCATCGACGGTCCGCCCGCGGATCCCACCCCTTCCTCTTCCCCCTTGGCCCCCTCGGAGTCGCGCATGCGGTTCGGCAAGATCCTGGTCCTGACGGCCGCCTGCTCGGCGGCCCTCGTCCTCACGATCCGCCACGGCGGCGACGGCATCCGCGTCGGCGCCGAGAGCCCGCTGCGCGCCGCCACGCGCGGCAGCGGCCGCTATGACCTGTCGCGCATCCCGATCTTCTCGAAGACGCTGATGCTCGTCAGCGAGAACTACTTCGACAAGAACCGCTTCGACCCCAAGCGCATGCTCGTGGGCGCACTGGACTTCGTGCAGCGCGACGTCCCCGAGATCCTCATCGACCGCTGGCCCGAGCACGACCCGAAGCAGGTCACCGTCAGGGTCAACGGTCAGCAGAAGAGCTTCTCGATCGAGAAGGTCGACGCGCCCTGGACCCTGCGCACGAAGGTCATCGAGATCTTCCAGTTCGTGCAGCCGAACCTGCAGCCCGTGCCCGAGAAGGAAGAGGCGCGCCGCCTCGTCGAGATCGAGATGGCGGCGACGAACGGCATGCTCTACACGCTCGACCCGCACTCCGTGCTGCTCGACGTCGAGACCTACAAGGATATGCGGACGCAGACGCAGGGCAAGTTCGGCGGCCTCGGCATCGTCATCGAGATGGACAAGAAGAACCGCATCACCGTGAAGCGCCCCATGCTCGACACGCCCGCCATCCGCGTGGGCATCAAGGCCAAGGATCACATCGTCCGCATCAACAACGAGTCGACGACCAACATGACGCTCAATGAGGCCGTCGAACGCCTGCGCGGCGATCCCGACACGAACGTCGACGTCTACGTCGAGCGTGACAGCTCGCCGGGCGTCAAGAAGTTCACGATCACGCGCGCCTTCATCCACCCGCCGTCGATCGATCCGCCGGCGCGCGTGCTGGCCGTGCCCGCGGCGCCCGGTCAGGCCGCCGCCAAGGTCGGCTACTTCCACATGCAGCACTTCTCGGCCAACAGCGCCGGCGATCTGGCGGAGGCGCTCGCGCTCTTCGAGAAGGAGAAGGTCAAGGGCATCATCATGGACCTCCGCGGCAACCCGGGCGGCCTCTACGAGCAGGCGCAGCGCGTGTCGGACGCGTTCATCAAGTCGGGCACGCTGGTCTCGATGGTGGGCGTCGGCGGCGTGCAGCGCAAAGACGAGACGGCCAGCGACAGCGGCCACGAGCCGACGGTGCCCCTGGCCGTCCTCGTGAACCAGAACTCCGCGAGCGCATCCGAGATCGTCGCGGGCGCCATGAAGAACCTCGACCGCGGCGTCGTGATCGGCGAGGGCACGTTCGGCAAGGGCTCGGTCCAGGTCCTGTTCGACATCGCGTCGCCCGTGTCCTTCGGCGACAAGTCCGACGACGACAAGCTCGGCCTCAAGCTCACGACGGCGCAGTACCTCACGCCGGGCGACATCTCGATCCAGGGCGTGGGCGTCGTGCCGGACATCGAGACCGATCCGCTGCTCGTCCAGAAGGACGGCGAGCGGTCGTGGATCCGGCTGCAGCCGTCGGCGCACAAGCGGCGAGAGGCCGACTACGACTTCCACCTCGAGCACCCGAGCGCGCGCCACGGCGAGAAGCCCCTCGAGTCGCTGTCGTACCTGTTCGTGCAGAAGGCGGCCGACAAGGCCCGCATGCACGACGAGGACGAGGACGTCGATCCCGACGAGGAGGCCGAGGCGGACGACGCCGACGCCGACGAGAAGACGGACTTCTTGATGGACTTCGCGCGCGATCTCCTCGTGCAAGCCAAGTCGTCGAAGCGCCGCGACCTCGTCACGGGCTCGAAGGCCTTCCTCGACAAGGTGCGCGCCGCCGAGGACAAGAAGGTCTCGCTCGCGCTCGAGAAGTTGGGGGTCGACTGGGCCTCGGGGCCGCCGACGGGCGCCGCGCCGCCGCTGCAGCTCACCTTGCAGCCGGTGAGCGGCGACGCCAAGCTCGTGGCCGGCACGGTCGCGAAGATTCGCGGCGTCGTGAGGAACATCGGGACGGCGCCCGCCTACCGCGTGCGCGCCGTCCTTGAGAGCGACAACCCGCTCTTCGACGAAAACGAGATGGTCTTTGGCAAGATCGGACCGGGCGAATCGAAGAGCTACGACCTGTCGGTCAAGATCCCGGCGTCGTCGTTTACGCGCACCGACGAGCTCAAGGCGACGTTGAGCTCGCAGCGCGGCCCGACGAAGGCCAGCGGCGCCGACCTCCTCGTCAACATCGAGGGCAAGGCTCGCCCCCTCTTCGCGTACACGTATCAGACGATCGACGACCAGAAGGGCAGCAACCACGACGGCCAGGTGCAGCGCGGCGAGCAGGTGCGCCTGCTCGTGACCGTCAAGAACCTCGGGCACGGACGGGCCATCCACACGGAGGCGGTGCTCCGCAACGGCACGGGCCAGGAGGGCATCCTCATCAGCGCGGGCCGTTTCGATGCAAAGGACCTCGGCCCGGGCGAGACGAAGACATTCTCGTTCGTCTACGAGGTCGGGCCCGAGTTCAAGGGCGACGATTACCAGCTCGAGCTCGCCGTGGGCGACACAATCCTCGGCGAGTCGGTCACCGACAAGATCAAGATCAAGGTGGCGCCGCCGGGTCCCGCGCCCGAGGCAGGCAGCGGCACGGCGACGATCGTACGGGACGGCGTGCCCCTGCGTGAGACCGCGAGCGAGGCGGCGCTCATCGTGGGCCGCGCCACCAAGGGCACGACCTTCAAGGTCAGCGGCAAGCTCGGGACGTTCACACGCCTCGATCTCGACAACAACCGCTCGGCGTTCGTGGCGACGACCGACGTCGCGTCGGGCGGCGCCGTGCACGGCACGCTCGTGCCCGCCTGGCAGGTGACGCCGCCCGTGCTCACGGTCACGGCGCCGACGGTCGCGATGGGCGACACCGTCCACATCAAGGGCAACGCCACCGACGATCGCCTCGTGCGCGACGTCTACGTGCGCGTGTGGAACCGCAACGCCAAGATCCCCGTGAAGAAGGTCTTCTACCAGCCGAACCGCACCTCGGGCGACCGGACGAAGATGGACTTCGAGACGGACATCCCGCTCTGGCCCGGCAGCAACCTCGTCCAGGTCTTCGCGCGCGAGTCCAACGAGGTGCAGTCGCTGCAGACCGTCGTCGTGCTCAAGCGCGCGGGCGCGAGCGTCGTCGCCCAGCCTTCGGTCCCCGCGGCGTCTGGGTTCCCGCCCGATAGGGCCTTGCCCTCGAAGAAGTAGCGTCCGCCCTTCGAAGGACCGTCGAGAGGCGGCGTGTTAGGTTACTTTGGCGATGCGCGCGCGCACTCAGTTCCCCGTGGGAGCCGGGCCGCTCTTGGGCGCGCTCGCGGGTGGGTTCGTGGGCGTCGTAGACGGCACGCGGGCCGCGCTCGTGTTCGGTGTCGGCGGGCGCTCGGCGCTGGCCGTCGTCGCGCTCTCGGTGGCGGTCGACGCCCTCGCGGGCCTCGCGCTCGGCGTTCTCAGCGAGGTCGCGCTGCGGCTCGCGCTCTGGGGCCGCCGCGCGCAGCCGCCGCTCGCGGCGCGCGTCTTCGCGTACGCGATCGCGGGCGCCTTGGCCTTCGCGGCCACCTCGTGGGCCGTCGAGGTGACCCTCGCCCGCCACAACCGCTTCCTCGCCGCAGGCCTCGTCGCGCTCGCCGCCGTCGGGGCGGCGCTCCCGGGGGCGCTCCTCGCGCCTGCCCTCGCGCGCTTCATCTCGCTGCGCGGAGCGGAGCGCGCGGCTCCGGCGCCGAGCCCTGCGCTCCTGCTGCTCGCGCCGCCCGCCGCGGCCATCCTCGGCGGCGTCATCTTCCTGTCGCTCTGGCGCGCGCCGCTGCCGCCGCCCGGCGTCGCACTGGCGCGCCTCGTGCTGCGGGTCTCGGCGCCCGCGCTCGTCCTGCCCTGGGCGCTCGCGCGCGTGGCCGCCCTTCGCCTGCGCGTGCCCTGGCGCTGGGCGGTCCCCCTCGCCGCCGGGGTTTATGGCGCGCTCGCAGCCACGGCCGTCGCTCGCAACTGGAATGATAACCTCCGCTTCGCGCCCTGGGTCGACATCGACGTGGGCGCCTCCGTCGTCGGCGTCGCCCTCGTCCTCGCGTGGCTCGTCGGGCCGCGGCTGCCACATGGCCGCGGGCGCGCCGCTGGCGCGGCGGTCGCGGCCTTCATCGTCGCGGCCGCGCTCCTGCTCGGCGTGAGCGCCTCGGAGGCGGCGCGCAAGGCGGGCGCCGCGCGCGCCGGGCTCGTCGGCCCCACGCTGGAGATGGGCCGGCAGCTCCTCGACTTCGACGGCGACGGCTACGCGGGCTGGCTCGGCGGCGGCGACTGCGACGATCACGATCCCGAGATCCACCCCGGGGCCGTCGACTACCCGAACGACGGCATCGACTCCGACTGCGACGGCCAGGACGCCGCCGCGGGCCCGCCGCCGCCCGCCGCCATGGCGCCCGTGCCCGCGAGCGTGCCCGGCGACCTCAACCTGGTCTTTCTCACGATCGACACGCTGCGCGCCGATCACCTGGGCTGCTACGGCTACGGACGCCCGACCTCCCCCGAGATCGATCGGCTCGCGCGCGAGGGCACTCTGTTCGAGAACAGTTGGGCGCACGCGCCGTCGACGCGGTACTCGATGCCCGCGCTCGCGTCGGGCCGCTGGCCGTCCGCCATCGAGTGGGACGAGTCGATCTGGTGGCCGCGCCTCGGCCGCGGCGTGCGCACGCTCGCCGAGGCGCTACACGACGATGGCTACTTCACGGGTGGGATCTTCAGCTTCAACTACTTCGCGGCGTCCGATCGCCGCGGCTTCGAGCGCGGCATGGACCTTTACGACACCTCGCGTGCCGGGCTCCACGTCGCCGTCAACGGACCCATGGAATCGCGCGGCTCGTCGTCGCGCCAGCTCGCAGACGACGCCATCGCCTTCTTCGACGCCCACAAAGATCGAAAGTTCTTCCTGTGGCTGCACTTCTACGATCCGCACCTGTCGTACGAGCCGCACGTCGAGGTGCCGAGCTTCGGGACCAAGGACATCGACCTTTACGACGGCGAGATCCGTTTCACGGACCTGCACGTCGGGCGCGTCCTCGCGCACCTCAAGGAGCTCGGCCTTTGGGGGCGCACGGCCGTCGTCCTCACGGGCGATCACGGCGAGGGCTTCGGCGAGCACGGCGTGACGGCGCACGGCTTCGATCTCTACGCGGCGCAGACGCGCGTGCCCTTCATCGTGCGCGTGCCGGGGCTGCCCTCGCAGCACGCGCGCGTGCCAGTGGGGCACGTCGACATCGCGCCCACGCTCGTCAACCTCGCGCGCGGCAAGCCCGAGCCCACGTTCTTCGGGCGCTCGCTCGTGCCCGAGCTCGCGGGCGCAAGACCCCCCGACGAGGCCACGCGCTGGGTCTTCCAAGAGGTGACGTCCGAGCGCGGCAAGAAGCGCGCGCTCGTGACGTCGTCGCGCCACCTCATCTGGAACTGGGTGCCCAACAACACGACCGAGTGTTATGATCGCGCGCGCGATCCCGCCGAGGCGCACGACTTGTGGGGCCGGTCCGATCCGGGCGGCGCCTGCCAGGATCTCAAGGGCGAGCTCCAGCGCCTCGTGTCGGCGCTCGCGCTGCCGCCGGGCGCGGCCGAGAAGATCGCGCGGGGCGTGACGCCGCCGGGCACGACGGCGCCGCGTCCCACGCACCTCCTCGACGCCATGCTCGGCGATCAGATCCAGGTGCGCGGTTACGACGTCGCGCCCGAGGTCGTCCCGACGGGCGGCGAGGTGAGGGTGACGTACCACTTCGCGGTGAAAAAGCGGCTCGGCCCCGAATGGCGGCTCTTCTTCCACCTCGAAGGGCCGGGCGGCTTCCGCAACATGGACCACGTCCCCCTCGAGGGCCTCATGCCGCTGTCGCGCTGGCGTTCGGGGCAGACGATCCGCGACACGTGGCGCATCCCCATCCCGCCCGGAGGGCCGCGTGGGACGTACACGCTCTACATCGGCGCCTTTCGCGCCGCCCAGCACCTCCCCGTGACGCCCAAGACCCTCGCCGACGCCGCCGGTCGTCTGCGCCTCGGGACGTTCGTCGTACGGTAGCGTGGGGAGGGCTGCGCCCTCCCCACGAGTCCTCACCAAGGCTCACAAGTCCCCGCAGGGGAAGGAGGCGCGGCGAAGCCGCGCCTCCCGGCTACTTCGATAAGCGCCTCGGGAAATCTGCTAGTCTGCGCGCGCCGTGGATTTGCCTGCCGAAGCGCCGGCGCTCGAGTCGCCGGCCGCACCCGCCGGGTCGCGGCTCGGGTTGATCGTGGCCGCGGCGATCGCCGTGCTCGCGGTTGTAGAGACGGCCAACGCGCTCGTGGCGCCGTCGCGGGCGGTCAAGGACGGGGATTGGGAGGCGGCGGCGCGGGAGATCCGGGCCGGGTTCGTGGCCGGGGATCTCGTCGTGGCGGCGCCGGCGTGGGCCGATCCGATCATGCGCCTTCACCTCGGCGATCTCGTGCCGCTGCCGATCGCGGCCCGCTTCGACGACGCGCGCTTCGGTCGCGTCTGGGAGATCGGGCAGCGCGGCGCGCACGCGCCCGAGGCGGCGCGCGGCGCGGTCGCGCTCGAGCGGCACTTCGGCGCGCTCACGCTCCGTCGGGTCGATCGCGCGCCCGCCCTCATCGTGTACGACTTCCTCGGGCGCTGGACCGACGCGCGCGTGTCGCGCCTCCCGCGCGGGCGTCCCGCCGTCGACTGCCCGTGGAGCGCCGATCGCTTCCAGTGCCCCGACGTGTCGTTCAACTTCGTGCGCCTGCAGACGGTCGAGGTCGACACGACCGTCCACCGCGGCCTGCTCGCGCAGCCCGTGGGCGACGCGACCGTCGTCATCGACTACCCGGCTGTCTCGGTCGGCCGCGACCTCGTCGTCGCGACCGGCCTCCACGACGTGTGGATGCGCAAAGCGGGGCAGGGCGTCGTCGACCTGCGCGTCGTGATCGCCGGTGCCCCCCAGCCCGTCATCGAGGCGACGAACGACAGCGGCTGGCAGCTCACGCACGTCGACACGAGCGCCTACGCGGGACGCGTCGTCGACGTGCGCTTCGAGATCACCTCGCCGGCGCCCTACCAGCGACACTTCGTGTTGGCCGCCGAGGCGCGAAGGTGACCCTCGCGGGGAGCCCGCCGACGCGCCTCGCGACGCTCGCGCGCGATCGCCTCGTCACGGTCGTTCTGGCGCTCGCGACCGTGACCTGGCTCCTCGCCGTCGAGGGCCGCGAGGGCTTCGGTCGCGACGAGGGCCAGTACTTCCGCGCGGGAGAGCGCTACTGGGGTTGGTTCGAGGAGCTCGGGTCCAATCTGCGCGCCGGACACCCGGGCCGCTCGTTCACGCCGTCCGGCCTCGACCGCTATTGGAGCGATAACGCGCCCGATCACCCGGTCGTCGCCAAGGTCCTTTACGGCCTGTCTTGGCGCGCCTTTCACCGCTGCACGTGCACGGGCCCCGCGCGAGGCCTGCATCCCATCCCCGTGCGCGGCCGCCACGTCACGCTGCCACTTTTCGCGCGGGATTCGACCGCCTTCCGCTTCCCGGCCATCCTGTTCGCGGCGCTGCTCGTCGCGCTCGTCTACCGGTTCTCACGCCGCTTCGTGGGCTGGTCCGCCGCGGCCGCGGGCGCCGTACTGACGCTGGCCCAGCCCCATTATTTCTTCCACGCGCAGATCGCCTGCTTCGATGCGCCCGTCACGACCATGGCCTTCGCCGTCGGCACGGCTTACTGGAAGTCGCTTCGCAGCGCGCGCTGGGGCATCCTGATCGGGATCGTCTTCGGAGTCGCGCTCGGCACGAAGCACAACGCCTGGCTCATGCCCATCTTCCTCGCGGGCCACTACCTGTGGATGCGGCGCGGGGATTTGCTGGGCTGGGGCGGACGCCGCCGCCTGCCGCGCTTGCCGCTCGCCTTCGTGTCGATGGCGGTGCTGGGCCCGCTCATCTTCCTGCTGCACTGGCCCTGGCTATGGCAGGCGCCCCTGCAGCGCGCGCGCACGTATGTCAACCGCCACCTCCAACACGAGCACTACAACTTCGAGTACCTCGGGCGGAACTGGAACGCGCCCGTCACCAAACCGGGTCTGAAGTTGCTGCGGGTCTCGGCGCCCTTCGTCGAGACACTCTTCACCGTTCCCGTGACGACGCTCGCCCTCGCGCTCGTTGGCGGCGTCGCGCTCGTGCGTCGTCGCCGCGGCGAGCCGCTCGGTCCCGACGCCGAGCCGGAGCTGGAAGACGGTCTGGACACGGCGCGCCCCGACTGGCGACGGCCCGGTGCCGACGTCGACCGCGCGCCGGGCGCGTTCCTCGCCGTGCAGATCTTCGGTCCGCTGTCGGTGATCGCGCTGCCCGGGACGCCGATCTTCGGCGGCGTGAAGCACTTTCTGCCCGCGATGCCGTACGTCGCCGTCGCGGCCGCCATCGGCCTCGAGCGGCTCGCTCGCGTCGTCTCGACGGCCTGGCCGGCTGTGCGCGCGCGGTTCGCCGCAGCCACGCCCGTCGCGCTCGCCGCGCTCGTGTGCCTCCCCGCGGTCGTCGAGACGCGGCGGTCGCATCCGGACGGCCTGTCGCACTACAACCTCCTCGCGGGTGGCTTCGCGGGCGGCGCCTCGTGGGGAATGAATCGGCAGTTCTGGGGCTACTCGGTGCTGCCGCTCCTGCCTTGGGTGAACGCCAACCCCGACAACCACGCCATGTACTGGCACGACGTCATCAGCGACGCGCTCTACATGTACAAGCGCGAAGGCCGCCTCGGCATGGAGGTCGGCGACGCGGGCTACGGGCTGCCCGGCCTCGAGCGCTCGAGCGTGGGCATCCTCTTCTACGAGAAGCACTGGGCGACGTACGAGGGCTGGTTCTGGGACCTCTATGGCACGACCCGGCCCGTGCTCGTGCGCGAGCGCGAGGGTGTTCCCCTCATCACCGTCTATCAGAGAGGCAACCGATGACCGACGCGCTCGCGCCGCCCACGCGCTTCGGCCGGCTGCTCTCGGGGTGGCGCGGCTTTCTCGTCCTGTACGTCCTCTTCACGGGCGCTTACCTCGGCGCCTCGGGCGGGCGGCTGCGCCAGCACTCGATGTACAACCACTACGTCTACCTCGCCGACGGCTGGCTGCACGGGCGCCTCGCGCTTGAGGGCCAGCCACCCAACGAGAACGACTGGGCCAAGGTCGATGTCTTCAAGCTCAAGGACGGCCGCGAGCTGCGAGGCACCTACGGCAGCCGCACGGGCGGCCCGGTCGACCGCTTCTACCCGTTGCGCGGCCCCTCACTGACGGTTCCCGAGTCGGACATAGTCTCGCGGTCGTCGATTCGCTACGTCTCCTTCCCGCCGTTTCCCGCGGTGCTCATGGCGCCGCTCGTGGCGATCTGGGGCCTGCGTTTCAACGACGTCCTCTTCACTGCGCTCTGGGCCGGCCTCAACCCGGCGTTGCTCTTCTTCCTGCTCCGCGAGCTCGGCCGTCGCGGGCTCTCGCGGCGCAGCCTCGGCGACGACCTGTGGCTCACGGCGCTGCTCGGCGTCGGCTCGGTCTACTACTACTGCGCCGTCATCGGCCAGGTCTGGTACACGGCCCTGATCGTCGCCGTGACTCTGTCGATCGGCTACGTCTGGGCGTCGCTCGACGCGGCGCGGCCCGTGCTCGCGGGCCTGTGCGTTGGCCTCGGCTTCGCGACGCGTGGCCCGGTCTGGTTCGTCGTTCCACTCTTCTTGTGCGAGGCGGTGCGCGTGTCGGGCGGCTGGCCCCTGCTCCGCACGCGCGAGGGCTGGCGGGCGCTCACGCCGCGCCTCGTGCGCTTCGCGAGCCCGGCTGCCGTCATCGGCGTCGTTCTCGCCTGGCACAACTACGCGCGCTTCGGCAGCCTCTTCGAGTTCGGCCATCGCTTCCTCAACGTGCAATGGCAGGAGCGCATCAGCCGCTTCGGGCTCTTCAACTATCACTTCCTCTCGCGCAACCTGGCGGCAGCGCTCGTGCTCCTGCCGCGCGTCATGGCCCGCGCGCCGTTCGTGAAGATCAGCCAGCACGGCATGAGCCTGCTCGTGACGTCGCCGAACCTCGCCTACACGATCATGCCGCAGGAGCGGAACCACCTCACGCGGCCTCTCTGGCTGACGATCGCGGCGGCCGCGATCCCGTCGCTGCTCTACCAAAACTCCGGCTACATCCAGTTCGGCTACCGGTTCAGCCTCGACTACATGGTCTACTTCGTCGTTCTGCTGGCCAACGGCAACCGTCGGTTCACGCCGCTCTTCAAGGGGCTCATCGTCGCTGCCTTCGGGATCAACCTCTTCCTCGCGATCACCTTCGATCGCTACATGGGCTTCTCGTTCGACGACTCGTTCTTCCCCAACGGCAACAACTGAGGCGTTGGAGACGACGACGCGAAAGGCTCAGCGTCGTCCGCCGCGGAAGCCGCCGCCGCTGTGGAAGCCGCCGCCACCGCCCGACGAGGGCAAGTGCCAGTTCCCGCCCGAGGGAGCCGCGTGCCATCCGCCGCCGCCGATGGGCGCGACACGGTAGCCGCCGCCATAGGGCGCGGCGCGCAACGGAGACGACGTGTTCGGCACGGGGCTGCCGCGCCAGCCGCCACCCGCAGGTGAGCCGTGCCAGGCGTTCCCTGCGCCCGTTGGTCCACCCCGCCAACCACCGCCGACAGGCGCGCCGTACGCGCCGTTCGCCCGGGACACACCGGCCGGCGAGCCGCGCCACCCGCCCGTCGCTCCCCCTCGCCAGCCCGTGGCAGGAACGCGGCTGATGGGAGGCGCCGCGCGCCAGGTTCGGAAGAACCGCCCACCCGCGTAATACGAGGGGTAGTAGCTTCGGTAGAAAAACGAGTAATACGGCCAGTACGACCAGAAGAACGGATCATAAGGACCGTTCCAGTAGTACCAGGGCCCGACGACGGTGAAGTACGGCGACCAGGGACGCCACCAGTGCGTGTGCGCTCCGATCATGAAGCACCACCCGCCGCCGTAGGCGTCGAGAATCGGATGCGCGCCATAGTAACTGTACGACTCGCCCGCATAGCCGAAGTCGTGGGGGTCGCCAACGAAATAGTAGCAGCCCGCGTGATACGAAAAGAGGCGCAAGTCGAATGGCGCGTAATCGTGCATGTGCGGCGCGGCCGTCCCCTCCCAGCCGCCGCCGGGAGCGGGGTGCGGGCCGCCATAGCAATAGCCACCACCCTGCGCCTGAACGGCCGGCCCCTCGGCGCTGGGCGGGATGGGACTCTCCTGC
>DASZFV010000083.1:0-11677 GCA_035939455.1 Polyangia bacterium | reverse complement strand
CGCCATGTGTGGATTGTTACACATCACCGTGCGCGCGCTGGCCCGCTGGGTCTCCATTCTGTTGACGCTCGTCGCGGCGGCCGTCGTCGCCCTCGTCGTCCTGCCCGCGCCCACGAAGGCCGCCTCTTACCTCGCGATCTTCTTCGACGAAAAGACGCCCTTCATTGTGGGCGCCGTCGTCCTGGCGGCTGGATTGGCCCGGCTGTCGAACGCGCGCGCCTGGATCGTCGCGCAGACGATGTTCGGCCTCGCCATCGTCGCCGTCGCGTGCGTTGCGCCCGGGCAGGCCCTGCGCGTCGGCGTGAAGAACCACGTCGCGATCGATTTCGCGCGTTACCTGCAGGCGCCCGTCGATGAGGGCGGCGGTCACCCGTCGCAGACGGTGGTCTACAACACCGTCGCGGGTCAGGCGCTCGCGCTCGACGTCTATCGGCCCACGCCGCCGGCGAACGCCGCCGCGCCCGCGCCCGCGATCATCGTGCTGCACGAGGGCGGCTGGTCCGCGGGCGACAAGGGCAGCGCGCCGCGCATGAGCGCCTGGCTGGCATCGCACGGCTGGGCCGTCTTCGACGTCCAGTACCGGCTCGCCCCCCAGCCCACGTGGCAGGCGGCCATCGGCGACGTCAAGTGCGCCATCGGCTGGGTCAAACGGCACGCGCGCGACGTCGGCGTCGAGGTCGACCCGGCGCGCGTCACGCTGCTCGGGCGCTCGGCGGGCGCGCACCTCGCGATGCTCGCCGCTTACGCCCCGGACGAACCGGCGTTGCCGCCGAGCTGCGCAGCGGGGGACACGCACGTCGCGTCGGTCATCTCGTTCTATGGGCCCACCGATCTCGTGTGGGCCTGGAACCACCCCACGAACCCGCGCGTCTTCGACACTCCCGGCCGCCTGGGAAGTTACATCGGCGGCACGCCGGCGACACAGCCCGAACGTTTCCGGCTGCTCTCCCCGCTGACGCATGTCACATCGGGGGCGCCGCCCACGCTGCTCCTGCACGGCGGCCACGACGCCTTCGTGCCGCTCGCGCACACGGAGCTCATGGACGCGAAGCTCTCGGCGGCGGGGGTGCGCCACGAGGTGCTCGTCGTGCCGTACGGGCAGCACGGCTTCGACTTCATCTTCGGGGGCCTCGGCGAGCAGCTCGCCGAGCAGACCATCCTGCGCTTCCTGCGCGCCGGTCGTTGAAGGGCGAGGGAACCGATGCGCAGGCCCATCACGGGATTTCACCAGGACGCGGACCAGCGCTGGATCGCCGAGCTCGAGTGCGGGCACGGGCAGCACGTCCGGCACAACCCGCCCTGGGAGATCCGCCCGTGGGTGCTCACCGAGGCATCGCGGCGCGAGATGGTGGGCACCGAGCTCGACTGCGTGATGTGCCGCGTGCCCTTCACGTGGAGGCCGAAGACGTAGTTCGTGATACGGTCGCCGTTCCGATGAACCTCGGGGCGACGTTGCGGGGAACGACGTACCGGTTTCGAGACGTCAAGGACGTGCTCGCGAAGGCCAACGAGGAGAAGTCGGGCGATCGGCTCGCCGGCGTGGCCGCCGCGAGCGTCTCCGAGCGCGTCGCCGCCAAGCGCGTGCTCGCCGAGCTGACGCTCGCGGACCTGCACGAGCACCCGGTCGTGCCACCCGAGGAAGACGCCGTGACGCGGCTCATCCTCGACGACCTACAGCGACCGGTCTACGACTCAGTGAAGTCGTGGACCGTCTCGCGCTTGCGCGAGTACGTGCTCGACGATCGCAACGACGGCGCCGAGCTCCTGCGCCTCGGGCGCGGACTCACGAGCGAGATGATCGCGGCCTGCGCCAAGCTCATGACGAACCTCGACCTCATCGTCGCGGCGCGCAAGATTCGCGTCGTCGTGCACGCGACGAACACCGTCGGCCTCCCGGGGCGCCTCTCGGTGCGCCTGCAGCCGAACCACCCGTCCGATTCGATCGAGGGCATCCTCGCGTCGCTGCGCGACGGGCTCTCCTTCGGCGCGGGCGACGCCGTCATCGGCGTCAACCCCGTAACTGACAATCCCACGCAGACGGCGGCCATCTTGAACGCCACGGGCGATTTCATGCGCACGTGGCGCGTGCCCACGCAGAACTGCTGCCTGGCGCACGTCACGACGCAGATGAAGGCGCTCGAGCAGGGCGCCGCGCTCGGGCTCATGTTCCAATCGATCGCGGGCACGGAGAAGGCCCTGCGCAGCTTCGGCGTCACGCTCGCGCTCCTCGACGAGGCCCACGACATGACGCTCAAGCTGGGCCAGTGCGCGGGCCCCAACGTCATGTACTTCGAAACGGGCCAAGGCTCGGCGCTGTCGGCCGACGCGCACCACGGCGCCGACCAGATGACGCTCGAGGCGCGCAACTACGGCCTCGCGCGCCGCTACCGCCCGTTCCTCGTCAACACGGTCGTCGGCTTCATCGGCCCCGAGTACCTCTACGACGCGCGCCAGATCACGCGCGCCGGCCTCGAGGACCACTTCATGGGCAAGCTGCACGGCATCTCGATGGGCTGCGACGCCTGCTACACGAACCACGCCGACGCTGACCAGAACGATCTCGAGAACCTCGAGGTCCTGCTCACGACGGCGGGCTGCAACTTCTTCATGGGCCTGCCCATGGGCGATGACGTCATGCTCAACTACCAGTCGACCTCGTTCCACGACGACGCGACGTTGCGGCAGCTCATGGGCCTGCGCCCCGCGCCCGAGTTCGAGGCCTGGCTGGAGGAGCTGGGGCTCATGTCAAACGGCAAGCTGACGACGCGCGCGGGCGACGCGTCGATTTTCGGATAGGTGGGTGAACCATGATTGATCGCTCGCGCATAGAGGCGATGGTTCGACAGGCGATTGCCAAACAGGGGGGCGCCACGTCCGTTAGACGCTCGGACGTTCCAAGCTCCGCTCTCCCGGTCGACTCTGGCGGCACGCTCCTCCTCACGCCCGACCGCGGCGTCAACATCGGCGAGCCCTACGACCCGCGCGTCATGCCGTCCATTCTCTCGGCGACGCCGGCGCGCGTCGCCGTGGGCCGTGCGGGCACGCGCTACCGCACCAACACGATGCTGCGATTCCGCGCCGATCACGCCGCCGCGAAGGACGCCGTGCTGTCGGAGGTCGACGCCGCGCTCCTGCGCCGGCTCGAGCTCTTCGAGATCGCCTCGCGCGCGCCCGACAAGGCCATCTTCCTGCAGCGCCCCGATCTCGGCCGCGCGCTCTCCGACGAGGCGCGCGCCGAGCTCGGCAAGCGCATCGGCAAGGCGCCCCGGCTCGTCGTCATTTACGGGGACGGCCTGTCGGCGGCGGCCATCAACCAGCACCTGCCCGAGTTCCACGGCGCGCTCGTCGCGGCCCTCGCGGCGCGTGGCCTCGCGCACGCGCCCGCGTTCTTCGTGCGTCACTCGCGCGTCAAGATCATGGACGAGATCGCGCGCCTCACGGGCGCCGAGGCCGCCGTCTTCATCTGCGGCGAGCGGCCTGGGCTCGGCTTCGCCGACTCGCTCTCGGCCTATTTCATCTACCAGCCCGCGGCGGGCGCCACCGACGCAGACCGCGAGGTCATCTCGAACATCAACCCGCGCGGCCGCCCGCCCGCCGAGGCGGCGCGCGACGTGGCCGCCGCCCTCGAGCGCGTGCTGCACGACAAGAAGTCGGGCGTCGTGCTGTGAAGCTCGAGCTGCCCGTCGCAAAGCCGCGCGCGCTCTCCGTGCGGCGCATCGACGACGCCGCGCCCGCGCTTGCCGAGGCCCTCGGCCTGCCGCCGCGGCAGCGCGCGCTCGGCATCATCACGGCGACCTCCGACGATGCGCTCTTCGCGTCGCTCGACCAGGGCACGAAGGCCGCGTCCGCCGAGGTCGTCTACGCGAAGTCGTTCTACGCCGGCTCGAGCTACCCGTCGGGCCCGCTCTCGGGCGAGTGCATCGGCATCTACGCCGCGCAAGATCCCGCCGAGATCGACGCCGCTCTCGAGGCCTGTCTCGCCTACCTCGAGACGGAGGCCTGGTTTTACGCCGTCGAGACGGCCGGGGCGCCCGGGCGTCCCGTGATCTTCTTCCCACACGTCATCGCGTCGGTGGGGCGTTACCTCGCGCCGCTGGCCGACGCGCCCGTGGGCAGCGCCCTCGCGTACCTCATCGCGCCGCCGCTCGAATCGATCGTGGGGCTCGACGCGGCTTGCAAGGCGGCGCGCACGACGCTCGCCAAGTGGTTCGGGCCGCCGTCGGAGACGAACTTCGGCGGCGGATATCTCGTGGGCGACCAGGCGGCCTGCGAGGCCGCGGCGCGCGCCTTCGCCGAGGCCATCGTCGACGTGTGCCGCGCACCGCGCGGGCATGGCGTGGTCGCCCGAGCCGCTTTGGCTCCAGCGCCCACACCGGCGCTCGATCCGATCGGCAAGTACCGCGCGCTCGAGACGGGGGAGCGCTTCGCCACCAAGCCCGACCACCTGACGCATCTTCTCGACGACGCGTCGCTCGTGCGCAAGACGCACCCGCGCATCGTCGCGCGCGGCAAGCTCGACCTCCTGCAGTCCACCGTCCTCGACGCGCAGACCGCGGCGGACGCCGAGGGCGCGAGCACGCTCGTGGGCGAGCTCGGCGAGATCCTCGAGCTCGCGCGGTCGCTCGTCGGCGCCGAGGTGACCGGCGCACCGGCCCCCCCCGTGCGCCTCTTCGGCATGGGCGACGACGAGCTGCGCGACGCGACCCACCACACGCACGAGCTCTACGGCGTGCCGTTCATGTACCCCGACGTGCGGCAGGGCCCCGTCGTGGCCAAGCTCGGCCTGGCGCGCGCCGTCGCGCGCGAGGCGGAGGTCGCCATCACGGCGGCGTTCCCCGCCGAGGCGGGCGGCGCCACGGCCCCCCCCGCGCGCGCCGATCTCGCGCACGTGCTCAATCGAATCTCGTCGGCGCTCTACCTGCTGGCTTGCAAGTACGTCGCGGGCCGCTACGAGGGGACGCGGCGCGCGCTCGGTCCCGTGCGCGGCTGGCGTCCGCCCGCGCCGCCCGCGCCCGGCGGCAAGAGCGAGGGAAAGTCTTGATACCGGTCAAGCCAGGGACCCTCGAGAAGCAGGAGCGCCTCGCGCGTGTCTACGACGCCGAGGTGGCGCCGGCCTACGGGCAACGTTTCGCGGCGATGCTCCTCGGCGCGCTCGAGGTGCGGCCGGCCGCGCGCGTCGTCGAGGTGGGCTGCGCCACGGGCGCGCTCACGCTCGAGCTCGTGCGCCGCTTCGACGCCGCGTCACGCTTCGTCGCGCTCGACGAGGCACCCTTCGTCGCGCAGGCGCGCGCCAGGCTGGAGGCCGAGACCCCGGGGCGCGTCACCTTCGAGCTCGCGCCGGCGGCGCCCCTGCCCGTGCCGGACGCCTCGGCCGACGTCGTCGTCTCGAACCTGGCGTCGGCCGCCTTCGAGGATCCGCCGCTCGCCGTGCGCGAGCTCGCGCGCGTCCTCGCCCCGGGCGGCCAGCTCCTGCTGACGACGCCGTTGCGCGGATCGTGGAGCGAGTTCCTCGACATCTATCGCGACGTGTTGCTCGAGAACGGCACGCCCGAGAGCGTGGAGGCGCTGGCCGCGCACGTCGCCTCCATGCCCGACGGGCCCATCGTCGCGTCCTGGTTGGAGGACGCCGGCCTCGCGGGCGTCGAGCTCGCCGTCGAGCGCTGGGAGATCCTCTTCAAGAGCGCCCGCGAGTTCTTCTTCGCGCCGCTCGTGGAGCTCGGCCCGCTCTCGCGCTGGAAGCGCATCGCCGGCCGCGGCGAGGACATGCAGGACGTCCTCTTCTTCACGAAGGAGGCGATCGACGCTTACTTCCACGGCGCGGCGTTCCCCATCACGATCGTGGGAGCCGTGGCGAAGGCCCGCAAGCCACCCGCCAGATAGGTGGCTCGAGAGTTCTCCCGCTCCGCTTGCGTCGCTCGGGGGAGAGGATCGGGGGTTCAGGCTCGCGGGGCGCTCAGCCGCCCACGCCGAGGTCGGTGGACAGGTCGCCGCCCGTCTCGAGCAGGCCACCGTCGGTGCCGGCTTCGCCGTGTACCTCGGTGCCCGCATCGGTGCCCGCATCGCCGCCGGCCTCGCTCGCGCTGTCGCCACTCACGTCGCCACCGGCCTCAGCCGCCGCGTCGCTGCCAGCGGCGCCCGCCGTGCCGGCGTCGCTTCCCGCCGCGCCGTCGCCGCCGCCGTCCTTGCCGCTGCTGCCGGCGCTGCCGTCCGTCGCGGGGGTGTTGCTGCTGCTGCTGCAGCCCCCCATCGAGACCGCCACCACCAGCCCGAAAGACAGGCCAAGAGCCCCCAAGAGCTTTCCGAGTTTCGTGGACATGACGAAGGATCCTTTTTTAGAAAGAGAAAGAGGTTACACGGCGCTGAGAGATGGCGTTTTGTAACACACGGCGAGGTGACTTGAGCCTCGGAACTCACACAGAGCTCACTTTTGACCACTCCGAAACCTGTCCTTGGCATTCTCTCCGTTCCGGCGTAACCCTCGGCCATCGCCGAACGTAGATCCCATGAACGCCCCCTCCTCTTTACCCAGTGACGAGACGTTGATGGCCGCTTACGTCGCCGGTGATCGCCGCGCTTTCGAGCAGCTGTTCGCTCGGCTGGCGCCGCGGCTGCATCGGTTTTTCCGGCGCTCGTTCTCGGCCGAGGCGACGGCCGACGATCTGCTCCAGGTGACGTTCCTCAAGCTGCACAGGGCGCGCGACACCTACAAGACCGGTATGCGCGTCGCGCCCTGGGCCTTCGCCATCGCGGCGCGCGTGCGCCTCGATGAGTTTCGCAGGCGCAAGCGGCTGGCCGAGGACGGCGACGAAGAGGCGCTCGCGCGCGCCGACGAGGCCCGCGCGGCCGACACGCGCGACGAAGGCGCGATCGACGGCGACACGGCGGACACTGTGCGGCGAGCCGTCGAAGCCCTGCCCGAATCACAGCGTGTCGTCGTTCACCTCAACCGTTTCGAGGATATGACATTCGCGGAGATCGCACGTGTCCTCGGGACGACGGAGGGCGCCGTCAAGCTGCGCGCCTTCCGCGCCTACGGGGCGCTGCGCCAGGCGCTCGCGGCGCTTTCGCCCAAGGGACCGGTGACGTCGTGACGGCGCGGACGCCCTGCGACGACATCGCCGCCGACGCCATGGGCCTGGCGGCCCTGCCCCCCGAGGCGCCCGAGCGCCGCCGCGCCGAGGAGCACGCGCGCACCTGCGCGGCCTGCGCGCGCACGCTCGCCGAAGGTGGCCGCTTGCTCGCGATGCTCGACACGTCGATTCTGCCCGCGCCGTCGCCCGCGGCCTTGCAGCGCGCGTCGGCCGCCGTCCTCGCCGAGCTCGACGACGAACGCGCGTCCGTCGGCGCGGGCGCCGTCGCCGGCCGCCTCGCGGGCGCCGTCGCGGCGGCCGTCGTCGCCGCGTGGGCGCTGCCTCTCGCGCTCGCGCGCGGGCCCATCGTCACGGGCGGCTCCTTCGCGCTGTCCGCGGCGCTGGCGGCGCTCGCGGCCGTGGCCTCGGCGGCCACCGTGCGTTGGGGCGGCCAAGTCGCCGTGGCCTTCCCTCTGCTGTCGGCGGTGACGGCGCTCTTCGCGGGCACGGGGCGCGCGCTCGAGGCCCCCGTCGGTCTTCACTGCGCGTTCGTCGAGGCGATGACGGCGGGCGGCGTCGGCCTGGCCGCCTGGCTGGTGGTCCGCGGGCTCGCCGCCCGCGGACCCGCCGCCCCGGGGCACGTCCGCGCGGCCCCCGCGCTCATCGTCGCCGCCGTGGGCGGCGGAGCGCTTGCGGGTCACGCGGCGCTTCACCTCGCGTGCCCAGCCGCGACCGAGCTGCCGCACCTGCTCGCCTTCCACACGGGACCGGTCGCGCTCGCCGTCGGGCTCGCGCTGCTGGGGACGGCGGCGGCGCGACGCGACCCCGGAGTCAGAGAATCATCTCGTCCGTGATGTCGTGAGCGACCGTCGTCGCGGACGCGCCCGGCATGCGCATCGCGAGCCGCGAGTCCCTGGGCGCGACGGCGGCCGCGCGCGCGTAGAGCGCCTCCGCGCCCTCAAGGTCGCCGAGCTTGCCGCCGCGGATGTCGCCCGCGGCCAGCAAGAACCCGCAGGTGTCCGCGGGCCGCGCCGCGGCCGCCTCGGCCAGCGCCGCGAGCAAGCCGAGCGCGTCCTGCCAGCGCTCCTCCACGACGGCGAGCGCGCCCAGGATCTCTCGCGCCAAGCTCGCCTCGTCGAGCGCGGGCGGCGAGATTCCGACGGCGAGCGCGAGCGCCTCGGTGGCGCGCGCGAGGACGCGATCGCGCCGCGCGCGGTCCATGTTGGCGAGCAAGCGGGGCTCGGCGCGCATCGCCGACCAGCTCTCCGCGACGTCGCGGATGCCGACGTCGGGCGAGAACCCACCGCCGCGCGTGACGACGGCCGAGAGGCGCGCCGTCGCCTGCGCGCGCGCCGCGACGTGCAGGTCGGCGATCGCCGAGCGCAGCAGCAGCACGGCGCGCTCGGCCGCCGTGAGCGCGGCGCCGTGCCGGTCGAGCAGCGCCTCGGTGGCCTTCCAGGCGTTGTCCCACTGATCCTTGTCAAAGCAGATCTCCGACAGGCGCTCGAGCGTCGGCCGATAGGACGTGTTGCGCGCGTACGAGCGCGAGTAGAGGACGAGCGCGCGATCGACGTGGCCCTGCGCCTCGGCGGCGGCGCCGGCCTGGTGGTAGCGCTCGGCCGCGTCGGCGGGAACGGCGCCCAGCGTCGCGAGACGATCGAGCGCCTGCACGGCCGGCTCCCAGCGGCCCGCGAGGAGGTTGAAGCGCGACGCGAGGTCGAGCATGCGCGGCTCCTCGGGGAGCAAGCCCGCGGCGGCCTCGAGCAGCTCGATGGCGCGCTGCGGGTTCGACAGCCGCTCGCCGTAGACGGCGGCGAGCTCGGCGAGCAGCCGCCCCTTGCGCGGCGACGGCCCCACGAGCGCCGCCTCGCTCTCGAGCAGCTTCGCGAACTCGTTCCAATCGCCGTCGCGCGCCGCCAAGCCGCCGAGGGCGGCGATGGGCTCCGGCAGCGCCGGGTCGAGCGCCATGGCGCGCCGATACGCTTCGCGCGCCGCGACCCGATCGCCCGTACGCTCGGAGGCGCGCCCCGCGCCAAACCACAGCCGCGCCGCCGGCTCGGGCGGCAGCGCGGCGGCGCGCTGCCGCAGGTCGCGGGCGAGCTCGACCCAGCGCCCGCCGCCCTCGTGCAACCGCTCGAGCGCCGCGACGCACTCGATGTTGCGCGGATCGAGATCGAGCGCGCGCAGGACGTCGCGCTCGGCGGCGGCGGCGCGACCCCGCTCGAGCAAGAGCAGCGCGCGGTCGAGCAGCGCGCGCGCGCGATCGGCGGCCGTGGGCGCGACGGCCGCGCGCGCCGTGTGCAAGCCCACGGCGGCGTCGCGGCGCGCGAAGGTGGCGAGGTCGGGCGGATCGTGCAGCGGCCCCTGCGGGCGGCCGCTCTCGGCCAGCATCTCTCCGTACAGGCGCAGCGCCTCGTCCGTCTGTCCGAGCCGCGCGCGGCGCAGCTCGGCGAGCCGCCACAGGAGCGCGGGGCGCGGTTCGCCCAACGGCGCTCGCGCGCCGCCCACCTGGCGCGCCGCGGCCCACGACAGAAGCTCCGCGCAGCGCTCCCAGTCGCCCACGGCGAGCAGGAGGCGCTCGGCCGAGGCGGCCGCCGCCGTGTCTCGAGGATCGAGCTCGAGGACGGCGAGCCAGGCCGCCGCCGCCTCGGCCGGATTCGCGCCCGAGCGCTCGGAGAGCGCGGCGATGTCGCGCATGAGGCGCGGCTTCTCGGCGACGTCCGCGATGCGCTCGACGGCTGCCACGGCGAGCCGCAGCGACTCCGCGGGACGGCCCGTGCTCTCGAGGCGCCGGCGCGCCGCGCCCACGAGCGGCAGATCGGCCGGGAACTCGGCGAGCGCCATGAGCCGCACGTCGAGCGCGGCCTCGAACTCGCCCGCGGCGTCGAGCAGCGACGCGCGCTCCGCGAGCGCGTGCAGACGCTCGTCACCCACGAGCGCGGCCGCGTCGGCCTCGAGCGCCGCCGCGAGCTCGCGCGCGCGCCCGATCTTTCGCAGCAGCCGTGAACGTTCGCCGCGCAGGCGGCTGTCCTCGTCGCCCGGCGGCGCGCCGCGCAGCGCCTGCTCGAGCACGGCGACCGCGCCGACAGGATCGTCGAGCCGCGCGAGGGTCTCGGCGAGGCGCTCGCCGAGGCGCAGGCGGCGGGCGGGCTCGAACTCGGCGCCGTGCGCGGCGCGGAGCAGCTCGAGCCGGCGCCGCGCGAGCTCGTCTCCGTCGACGACGCGCACGAGCAATCTCTCCGCGAGCGCGAGCGCCTCGGACGCTCCGGCGTGCCCGGCCACGGCGTGCTCGAGCGCGGCCAGCACTGGCTCGAGCGATTGACCCGCACCCAGACGGGCCAGGAGCCGCTGCGCGTAGAGGTAGTGCTCCGCCGGGGTCGAGGCGGCCGCGGGTGGCGCCGCCGGCGCGTCGGACATGGCCGGAAGGCCCGCGTCGGCGCGCCAGATCCGCGCCAGGGATGTCAGACCAGCCTGCGCCGCCTCCTCCGCGAGCGCCGCGAGCGGGACCACCCGCGACGCCTCGGCCAAACCCTCGAGGACCGTCCGCTTGACGCGCAACGCTTCCTTCAAATAGCCGCCCTCGCGCAGCGCCGTCTCGAGCACGGCCGCGCGCGCCGCGAGCGCCTCCGACAGCGGCGCGCTCCGGAGCGCCTCTTCGGCGAGCCGCCGCGCGCGGTTCGCGTGACCCGCCTTCGCCTCCGCCAGCCCGGCCTCGAGCCGCGCGGCGGCTCCGAGCAGGGTCGTGACCGTCGGCGCCGTCGCCTCGGTCGCGGACGCGCTGGCCGACGCCGCGCTCGGCTTGCTGACCGCGCGCGCCGACCGACGCGCGCCGCCGTTCGACGGGTTCGCCGTGCGCGTGCGCGACCCGCGGCGGGTCGCCTCGGCGGACGCCCGATCGAGCGCCTGCGGCGGCGAGCCTCCCGACTGGGCGCGCGCGAGCGCGGCGTCGACGGCGTGGCCGGGACCGCCCGCTTCGAGCCATTCGGTCGCGAGGGCCACGAGCTCGTCCGCGCCCGCGACGGGCACGGCGAGCGCGAGGGCCTGGCGCAGGTAACCGAGGCGGGACGCCCCCGACGTGAGCGCCGCCGCCAGACGGAGCGCCGCTCGCTGCACGTCGGGCGAGACGCCGGTCGCGAGCGCCTCGGCCTTGCGCGCCGCCACGCGCCGGCGGTGCAGAGGCACGCGCTCGTCGCGCGCGAGGGCGAACCAAGCGTCGGCGGCGCGCGCGGGCGCGCCCAGCTCGGCCTCGGCGTCGGCCGCGGCCGCCGACCAGGCGGGCACGGTGAGGTCGGCGGGCGGCGCCAGCTCGACGAGCAATGCCAGCCGATCCTTCGCGGGCAACGCGCGCGCGACGCTGAGGACCGCCATTGTCACGGCGGGCAGGCCCGGAGCGTCGGCCGCCGCGCGCCGCAGCTCGTCCACCGCCTGCCGCAGGTCGCGCGCGCGCAGGATCTCCGCGAGCTGCACGTGCAGGCGCGCCCGCGCCGCCGCGTCGGTCGCCGCGGCGACGGCGCGGCGCAGCTCCTCCGCCCGCGCGGCCACCACTCCGCCCTTCAGCGCTTCAGCCGCTGGCACCTCTGCAAAATATCACGCCGTCACGGGTCGCC
>DASZFV010000082.1:0-4014 GCA_035939455.1 Polyangia bacterium | reverse complement strand
TCGTCCACCTGGGTCAAGACGATCTGCCACTCGCCGAGGCGCGCCGCCTGCGCGCCTTCGCGAAGGCGGAGCGAATGCTCATCGGTTTTTCGACCCACAACCGCGCCCAGGCGCTCGCGGCGGCCGACGGTGGCGCCGACTACATCGGCTTCGGTCCGGTGTTCGCGACGGCCAGCAAGGCCAACCCGGACCCGACGGTCGGGCTCTCGGCGCTCGCTGAGGTCTGCCGGGCGGTGACTGTGCCGGTCGTCGCCATCGGCGGCATCGGCCTCGAGTCGGTCTCGGCCGTCGCGCGCGCGGGCGCCGCCGCCGCCGCCGTCATCTCCGCGATCGACGGGGCGGCCGACCCCACCGCGGCCGGGCGCGAGGTTGCGCGCGCGTTCGCTCCCGTCTAGTTAAGCTTGTCTAGCTGCTGCAGGCGCTCTTCGGCAGCTTGGCGATCGAGCGCAGCTCGCTCTTGGCGTCGGCTGAGCGCGCCGCGCGGGGGTATCGCTTCATGAGGTCCCCCAGCAGCGAGCGCGCGTCCGTGCAGAAGTGCAGCTCGACGAAGGCGCGCGAGAGCTGCCACATGGCCTCCGGTACTTCGGGGGACTTGGGGTATGTGTCGAGGATCTTCTGGAACTCGGCGGCGGCGTTCGGGAACTTGCTCTCCTGGACGAACGACATTCCGATGGCGAGGTAGGCCTGGGGCGCGCGCGGGTCGGCGGGGAAGCGCTGGATGAACACGCGGTAGAAGCGCCGGCCCTCGTCGCGCTGGCCGCCGGCGAGGCGCTGGCCGGCCTGCGCCCAGAGCTGGTCCTTGTCGTCCGGCATGACGGGCGCGACCTTGTCCACGATCTTCGTCTGAGTCTGCTCGAGCATCGCGAGGCGCGTCTCGAGGCGGTTGTTCTCGTCGGCGAGCTGCCGCGCCTGAACCTCCTGCGCGTGCGACATCTCCTCGATGCGCCCCTGGAGCGCCGCGATGTCCTGCTCGGCCTTCGCGGCCTTGGCGCCCACGTCGGCCGAGTTGCGCGTCAGCAGGCTCGTCGCCTCGTCGAGCACCTTCTTGAGGCGCACGACCTGCTCCTTGTATTCCTTGTCGCGCTTGTCGATGTCGTCGAGGCGCGCGCGCAGGTCGGTGATCTGCGCCTGCATCTTCTCGCCTTCGCCCGAGGTCATGCAGCCCGCGGGCGCCGCCGCGAGAGCGCCGAGGCCGAGCGCGACAGCGAGGGCCGCGTGCGCGCCCACCCGGGCACGTCGCGCGCAGGAAGGATAGACGCGCGCCTGCGCGCGTTCGTCAGCGCCAGGTGAAGTCGACACGGCGATCTTGCGCCCAGCTCGGCTCATCGGTCCCCTTCGCGTCTAACGCCCCGCGGGGCAGGATCGTCAGCTTGGTGCCGTCGGCGCCCAGGCGCCCGAGGTGATCGCGCACCGACTGCGCGCGCCTCTCTGAGAGCGCCAGGTTGTACTCCTGCGTGCCGCGCGGGTCGGTGTGGCCCGTGAGGGTCACGACCCGTCCCACCTTCTTCAGGCAATCGACGTCGTGGTCGAGCGTAGCCGTGGCCTCGGTCGTGAGGGCGGACTCGTTGAAGTCGAAGAACACGGGATCGAGACGGCACTCGGTGGGCTGCGGCGCGGGCGCCTTCTCCTTCGTGCAGAAGCCCTTGACGCAGTCCTCGTCCTGCGCGCAGTCGTCCTCGGTCTTGCACGGCTTCTTCGCGAGGCATGCGCCCTTGACGCAATGGCCGCCGGGGCACTCCTTGTCGCTCTTGCAGGCCTGGCACTTGTTCGCGATGCACGCCGTGTTGGCGGGGCAGTCCGAGTTGCTCTTGCAATAGCCCGCGATGGGCGTGCACTTGCCCGCGTTGCACGTGTTGCCGGCGGGGCAGTCGGCCGAGTCGCGGCACTGCTGGCACTTGCGCGCCACGCAGAACTCCTTGGCGTGACCGTTGTCCTGGCAGTCTTTGTCGGTCTCGCACGACGGGTAGTCGGGTTTGCATCCCGACGCCACCAAGCCCAGGGTCAGGAGCAGCGCCGCGAGGTGCGCGGCAGTCAGGAGCGAACGTTGCCAGTGCATGGGGGCCCCCTCGTCGGCCAAACCGTACGTTCGTCGACCGCCAATGTCAACGCGGGCTCCGACGGGACTCCGACATGATGACCCGCCGCGACGACCGACGTCGCGACGACCGATGTTGCGACGTTGCGACGTTGCGACGACCGACGTTGCGACATCGCGACATCGCGACATCGCGACATCGCGACGTCGCTTCGACGCGCGGACGCGTCGTCTCCCTCCGACGCGACGCCGCGGTCCCTCCAGGCGCGGTGACATGTTTTCGTCGAGCGGTCGCCGTCCGTGATATTTCAACGACTCTGTTCGGACGTTCTTTCGGACGATCCTTCGGGGGCTCCTCGTGAAGTGGTTCATCCTGCACCTGTCGACCATGACCCCGCTCGGGGCGTACGCGTGGCTCGCGGGCATCCTCCTTTTGTGTGGGCTCGGTCTGCCGATTCCCGAGGACATTTCGCTCATCGCCGCCGGGTACTTTTCGTGGAAGGGCGTGCTCTACGTCCACACGGCCTTCGCGATCTGCTTCGCGGCCGTCATCACGGGCGACACCGCCGCGTTCTTCATGGGCCGGTTCTTCGGGCGGCGCGTCCTCAGGAGTCAGCTCGCGCGCCGGTATTTCACGCCGCGTCGCCAGCTCCGCGTGCGTGCGTACTTCAGGAAGTTCGGCAGCAAGGTCGTGCTCGTGGGCCGCTTCACCCCGGGCCTTCGCTTCACGATCTTCTTCACGGCGGGAACGCTGCACACGCGCCCGTCGACGTTCTTCATCTACGATTTCGCGGCGGCGGCGTTCTCGGTCCCCGTGCTGGTCTATTCGGCCTGGTTCTTCGGCGGTCAGATCGACTGGCTGGTCTCGGTCTCGCGTCGAACGGAGCACGGCATTCTCGTGATCGCCGTGCTCGCGGCCGCGATCGTGGGCGTCAAGGCGTGGCGCCGCCACAAGAAGCGCCTCGCGGTGCGCGCGTCCGAGTCCGCGCCACCGCTGACCCCGCCCTGAACGCGCGCAGCGCGTCGCGTGGCGGCGTTTTTGGTTGGCGTTCTTTGCCGGCGTTCTTTCGTGGCGGGGCTGCCGGTCGTGTATAGTCGCCCCGCGCTATTTCCGGTGGCGGTTCTTCGAAGGAGGATCGAATGGTGTGCCGGACCTCGCCTCGCTTGACCTTCCCTCACCTGACCGGCCTGCTCGCGCTCGCGAGCATCGTGTCGGGCGTCGTCGTGGGCACCGCGGGCGCCGCCCACGCCCAGACGGCCGCTCCGCCTGGCGGCACGCCCGCCGCCTCATCGGGTCCGGGAGCCGCACCGGTCGAACCGGTCGGCGCGGCGCCGCCCGGTCCCGTCGGCGAGATGCCGCCGCCGGCCGTCACCGAGGCACCGGTGCCCGCCGCGGGCGAGGCCGCCCCGCTGGCCGGCACCCTCGCGGCCGGGCCTGGTCGCGCGCCGAACGTCTCCTACGGCGTCGCCGCGCGGCTGCGTTGGGTGTCGGTGCCCCAGTGGATGTTGAATCTCTTCACGAAGCGCAACGTGCCACTCTCCTCGTATTCGGTCGCCGCGGAGTTCTTTCGCCGCAAGGGCGAGTTCGACTTCATCGTCTCCGTCGGGTACCAGAACCTGTCGCCCCCAGACGGCAACTGGCTCGGGCTCGGGCACGACGCGTCTATCGACACGTACTACGTCCAATTCAAGGGCCTCGGGCTGGTCGGCGCAGACGCCTCATTCGTTTGGCACACCTTCATCAACGATTGGTTCGGCATGCACTACGGCGCGGGCCTCGGCCTCGGTATCGTCACGGGCCACCTGCTCCGCACTCGCAACGGCACCGGCTGCACCGATGCGAACGCCAGCGACTACACGAAGTGCCATCCCATCGGCGCGATTTGTCCGCCCTCGGGCTGCACGGACAGCTCGCTGGCCGCCCTCGGGCCGGGCGTCGACGATCCGCAGAATCCCCACCGGTTCATTGATTCGGGCGT
>DASZFV010000081.1:0-2496 GCA_035939455.1 Polyangia bacterium | reverse complement strand
GTCGGCATTGGCGTTCTCCTTGTACCAAAAGCCGATAAGCAGATAGCTGCAGAGGCCCACGCCCTCCCAGCCCACGAACATGACGGGCAGGCTGTCGCCGAGGACGAGCACGAGCATCGCGCCGCAGAAGAGGTTCAGGTAGGCGAAGAAGCGCGCGTAGTCGGGGTCGTGCTCCATATAGCCCTGCGCGTACACGTGGATGAGGAACCCGATGAACGTGACGACGAGGCACAGCAGGCCCGACAGCGCGTCCATGTGGAACGCGACGTCGATCTTGAGATCGCCGGCTTGCATCCAGGTCCAGGCCACGTCGTTGAGGGCGCCGCCCCCCGGCAGACGCGTGAAGAATGCGTCGAAGGCCAGCATCGCCGAAGACAGGATGGCAGCCGCGGCGACGATGAGGACCCCGTCGCGACTGAGCTTGCGCCCGAAGAGCATGAGGAACGCCGCGCCGATGAACGGCATGAGCGGGATGAGGCGCAGGGGGAAGGTCATGGTCGTCGCCGCTCCGTCAACGCTTCATGAGAGTGGCTTCGTCGAGGTTCACGGTCTGGCGGCCGCGGAAGAGCCCGACGAGGATCGCGAGGCCCACGGCCGCCTCGGCGGCCGCGAGCGCGATGATGAGGAAGGCGAAGACGTGCCCTTTCTCATCGCCGAGCGCGCGCGAGAAGGCCAGCATGGCGAGGTTGCCGCCGTTGAGCTGCAACTCGATGCCCATGAGCACGATGAGCGTGTTGCGGCGCATGAGTACGCCCCCCGTCCCCATGAGGAACAGGACGAACGACAGCACGAGGTAGTAGTTCGTCGGCATGGTGATCGTTAGTGGTGGCCCCCGCCGGACGCGGGCAGCGCGTCCGCCTCGTCGACGCCCGCGGGATAGTCGTGCAGCTGGCGGTCGTGGACTTCCTTGCGCGCCGCCGCGGCGAGCTCGGCGTCGACCTCCTTGCGATGCGAGCGCGCGAGGATGACGCCGCCCACGATGGCGACGAGCAGCAAGAGCGAGATCGCCTCGAAGGGGTAAAGGAAGTCGCGGAAGAGCATGTCGCCGATCGAGCCGACGGTGCCGAAGGTCTCGGGGATGAAGACCGGCGCCGGAAGACCGACGTCCGACGCCTGACAGAACTTCACGAGGAGGTACACGCCGCCCGCGACGCCCAGCAGGCGCGTGGGTCGCCACGACACCGGCGAGACCTCCTCGCGGTTCAGGATCATGACGACGAAGATGAAGAGCACCATGATGGCGCCCGCGTAGACGAGCACCTGCAGGATCGCGAGGAAGTGCGCCGAGAGCGTCGCGTAGATCGCCGCGAGGCAAAAGAACGTCCCGACGAGCGACATGACGGCCGTCACCGGATTCCGGCGCGTCATCGTGAGGCCGGCGAAGAACACCGTGAGCGTCGCGAGCAGCCAGAAGACGACTTGCTCGCCCAGAGACGCGGTCGCGGTCGTGACGGCAGGGTTCATCAGGCCGCCCGCGCCTTCGCGCTCAGCTTCAACTTCGCCTCGAAGTCCGCGCGGAACTTCGTGAGGAAGCCCAGCATGGGCCACGTCGTCGCCTCGCCGAGCGCGCAGATCGTGTTGCCCGCGATGCCGTTCGCGATGTTCGCCATGAGGTCGATGTCGCCGGCCTCACCCTCGCCGCGCGCGACGCGCGCGCAGACGCGCGCGAGCCAGCCCGACCCCTCGCGGCAGGGCGTGCACTGGCCGCAGGACTCATGCGCGTAGAACTTCATGATGCGCGCGCACAGAGCGACGACGTCGGTGCTGTCGTCGAACACGACGATGCCGCCCGAGCCGGCCATGGTCTTGAGACGCTTGCCCCCGCCCATGTCGTAGGGCACGCCGGGCTTGAGCTCGACGTCCTTGATGCGCGCGTCGGACGTGAGCGCGTCGAACTCGATGGGCACGTCCAGCTCACTCGCGTCGAGGGGCGGCATCGAGCTGCCGCCCGGGATGAGCCCCTTGAGCCGCCGCCCGCCCGGGATGCCGCCGCACACGTCGTAGATCAAGCTCCTGAACGGGATGCCCATGGGCAGCTCGAATACCCCGGGCTTCGCGACGTGACCCGAGACGCAGACGATGCGCGTGCCACCCGACTTGCCCATGCCGAGGTTGGCGAACCAGTCGCCACCCCGCATGACGATGTCGGGGATGTTCATGAGGGTCTCGACGTTGTTGACGACCGTCGGCGCCTGGAAGAGGCCCTTGACGGCGGGGAACGGCGGCTTGAGCCGCGGCCAGCCGCGCTTGCCCTCGAGCGAGTTCAAGAGCCCCGTCTCCTCGCCGCAGATGTACGCGCCCGCGCCGCGGTGGAGCGTGATGTTGAGCTTGAACGTCCCAGCAGCCGCCGGCAGATCCTTGCCGAGCAGCCCGGCCGCGTAGGCCTCCTCGATCGCCATCTCGACGATCTCCGCCTCGCGCATCATCTCGCCGCGGATATAGATGTAGGCGTGCTTGCAGCCGAGCGCGTAGGACGCGATCAACATGCCTTCGATC
>DASZFV010000080.1:0-5028 GCA_035939455.1 Polyangia bacterium | reverse complement strand
GTTGACGCTGATGGCGTGGTTCCCCACCGGGTCGGAGACGCTGAATTGGAGCTGCCCCGAGTCGCCGACGCCCAGCGGGTTCGTGAGGAGCTTGATGATCCAGCTGTGCGGGTAGAGGAACTTCCACGGCTTGTAGTTCGTCACCGTCTCCTCGAAGGGGACGATGGGGGGCTCGCCGGGCACGGCGTCGGGCGAGTCGGCGAGGCTCGCCGGATCGGAGGGCGGGTCCGGGCGCGCGTTCGCGAACGGCTGCGCCGGCAGCCAGGACCACGGATCGAACGTCGTCGAGAACAGATCATAGCCCGCCGACGTGAACCCCATGTAGACGAGGAGCCTTCCGTCGGGCGAGATGGCCGGCTGGAACGCGCCGCCGAGGACGTTCGTGACCTGCTCGAGGCGACCAGTCTCCAGGTCGTACGCGAAGATGTTGTAGACGCCCGTGCGGTCGGAGGAGAAGACGACGGTGCGCCCGTCGGGGGAGAAGCGCGGGTCGACGTCCATGGCGCGGTCGAGCGTGAGGGCCCGGTCGGCGTTGGTGGCGAGGTCGTAGATGTGGACGTCGCGCAGGCCGCCGGGCTTCCAACGCGAATACGCGATGAAGCGGCCGTCGGGCGACCAGGCGGGCGAGTACGCGAAGCCGGGCAGCCCGGCGCCGAGGACGCGCGGCACGCCGCCCTCGATGGGCACGACCGCGAGTTGGCGCGTGCCGGGGTTGCCCACCGTGCAGGCGATCTGCTTGCCGTCGGGCGAGACGGCTGGCTCCTCGGCGCGGCGCGCGCGCGTGAGCTCGCGCTGTTCGCCCGTCGCGAGATCGAGCCGGTAGAGATCGTTCCAGGAGAGGTTCGGCGCGCCCGAGATGCGCCAGCGCAGCGGCAGCAGGTTCGTGCCCTGGTAGACGAGCGCGCGGCCGTCAGGCGTGGGCACCCCCCGCCCGGCACCGTGCACCTCGGCGAGCACGCGGGCCCGGCCGGTCGCCAGGTCGAGCCGCACGAAGGCGGGCGCCTGGTCGTTGTTCGTTCGGTGGTAGAGCACTGTGCCGTCGCGGAAGAACTGCGGCGTGAACCCGTCGCCGCGCGGGCCCGGCGCCTCGAAGGTGAGGCGCCGCTCCGTCGTGAGGCCCCGTCGGCGCGCCGCCTCGACCTCGAGCGCGAACTTGTGCGCCTGCGACCGCCGCCACGCGTCCCAGATCCCTTCGCGAAAGACCGTCGCGTACCCGACCCCCAACGCCTCGGCGGCCACCCGATTGACGGCGCCCGGGATGAGGCTGCCTCCGTAGCGGTGGGAGATCTCGCGCAGCGCCGCCGGGCCGTAGCGGTCCTCGACGTACCGGAGGATGCTCGAGCCGTAGAGGTAAGCGGCCGTCCCCTGCGGGAAGGCGAGCGGTCCGTTCGACACGGCGTCGAGCCCGAGCAGGCGCCCCTCGAGGAACGGCACGCGCAGCTCCATGTCGAAGATCGTGCTGCGCAGGCGTCCGCCGGTCGTCTGGCGCGTCTCCATGAGCACGGCCAAGCCTTCGACGAACCAGTTGGGCTGCGAGAGGTTGGGCGAGTAGAGCTTGCCGAAGATGAAGTTGTAGAGGCGCGCGAAGCCCAGGATCGTGTCGAGGTGCACGACGTGCGTGAACTCGTGCGTGAGGAGGAGCTTGAGGTAGTCGTCGAAGTCGTTGAGCTCGTCGAGCGCGCCGGGCGGGGCGCCGAAGCCGAAGATGAAGTTCTCCGGCACCGAGCTGGCGAAGCCGTTCGCGGAGTCGACCTGGTCCTCGAGCGTGATGTTGACGCGGCCGCTCGGGAGCCAGTTGAGGTAGCGCGTGTTGAGCCGGTACGCGCGCTCGGCGATGATGGCGGCGTGCGCGGCGAAGGGCCGCTCCTCTTCGTAGTAGTGGATGTGGAAGTGGGGCGTGTCGAGCGTGAGCCAGTGGACCTCGGGGATGGGGCCGGCGGGCGGGTGGTCGGAGGTGTCCTGGACGTCGGTGGCGCTGATGGGGGCGAGCGGCGCCGCGTCGAGGACGCCCGGGCCCGTGCCCTGGGCGCGCGCGGACACCCCCGGCGCGCCCGTGACGGCGACGGCGAGGAGGGCGACAATCGCGCGGCCGCGGGGCGTCTTCATCGCGACGAGCGTCACCGCCCGCGTCGGGTCAGGTCACGGTAAGCGCGCAGGTGGCGCAGTGACGCGCCGTAGTCGCCGCCCCTTTCGTACAGGCGCGCGGCGTTGTAGTGGGCGTCGGCGTTCTGGGCGTTGAGGGCGATGGCGCGTTCGTAGGCGAGGACCGCCTCCGCGACGCGCTCCTGATCCTCGAGCGCGACGCCGAGGTTGAACGTCGCCGTCGGATCGTCGGGCCGCAGGGCGAGGGCCTCGCGATAGTGCTGCTCGGCGCCCGCGAGCTCGCCGCGCTCGTGCAGGAGGCGGCCGAGGTTGATGTGGGCGTCCGCGTGGCGCGGCGCTCGCGCGAGGACCTGGGCGTAGCTCGCCTCCGCGTGCGCCGGCTCGGTCTCCTCGAGGTCGCAGCCGATCTCGTAGAGCTCCTCGATCGAAAGCGCCATGACGTCCGACGCGTGCGCCCGCAAAGGGCTCAAGGCCGCGGACGGACCTCCGGTGCGCCGGGCGGCGAGGTCCGTCATCGAGGCGAGGTCCGGCGCGGGGGCGCCGTCGGCCGGCGCGCCGCCGCCCTCGAAGTCGAGCAGCACCTGGCCTGAATCGACTTGCCAGCGCGCCGCGCCCTCGCGCGCGATGACGCGCTGGTCTTCGGCGCCGAGCTGCACCCCCGTGAGCGGCCGCGTATCGGGCAGGCTCGCGCGCAGCTTGCGCAGCGCCGAGGCCACGCGGCGCGCGGGGACGCGCTCGCGCACGAGGCCCTCGGCCGTGCGCAGCAGCAGCAGATCTCGAAACGAGAAGCGCAGCTCGCCGTGCTCGCCCCGCTCGGGGCAGAGCACGCCCGAGCGGACGTAGGCGCGTAGGCGGGCTGGCCGCAGGCCCAGCATCCGGGCCACGTCCTGCGCCGTGTAACCGCTCATGGCGGCTGGGACTATAGCATTGGGGGCGTGGCTCGCCGCCGCTCGCACGCCCCCAAACCCCCCTCGCTCCGCGTGGCGAGGCCACGCGACGCTCACCCTTTAGTTGGTCGGGTTCAACGCTTCAACCGGGCGCGCTTCGTCTCGGTCTTGGCGGAGGTCGCGCCGCGGCGAGCGCCCTTGCGATCTTCGCCGTCGGTCCCGCCGCGCGCCTCGTTGGCGGGCGCCTGCGGCGCGGCCGCGAGGCTGGCCTTGAGCGCCTCCATCAGATCGATGATGCGCGCGGGCTGCGGCTCGGGCACCGACGTCGCGATGTCCTGTCCCTGCATCTTGCGTTGGATGTCGGCCTGGATGCGCTCGCGGACGTCGTCGTGATACAACGTCGGCTCGAACGTCTCGGACGCGATCTGGTCGATGAGCTGGCGCGCGAGCTTGAGCTCGGGCTCGCGCACCTCGCCGTCGGGCAGCGGCACCTCCGCGAGGGGGCGCACCTCGTCGGCATAGAGCAGCTGTTGCAGCACGAGGCCGCCCGGCTTCTCCGTCGTGGGCCTCACCATGACGAGGTACTGCTTGCCTCGCGCGGCGTAGCGCGCGAGCGCGGCGCGCCCGCTCTCGCGCATCGCCGCCGTGAGCAACATGTACGCCTTCTCGCCGCCCTTTTCAGCGCTGAGATAGTACGGCTTGTCGAAGTAGACCGGATCGATCGACGAGACGGGTACGAACTGCGCGATGTCGATCGTCTCGGTGGCGCGCTCCTCGAGCGCCTTGAGCTCTTCGGGCGTGAAGGTCACGTACTGGTCCTTCGAGATCTCGTACCCCTTCACCATCTCGTCGCGCGCGACGAGCTCGTTGTCGCGTGGGCAGATGTACTGCTGCTTGACACGCGAGCCGCACTTGCCGTGCAGCAGATGGAAGGAGACGCCCGCCGAGGCCTGCGTCGCCGAATACAGCTTCACCGGGATCGAGACGAGCCCGAACGAAATCGTCGCTCCCGCGATTGCACGCGCCATGTAGGTAACTGTACCCCCAGGTGAGACAAACGCCAAATTCTCTCACGAACGTCTCGGATAGAACGAACGGACGCGGCGCGGGTCGTCAGCCGACCAGGGCCCGGAGCTTGGCGGCCAGGGCCGGTCCCTTGCCCTCATCCTCGTGCTTGAAGAAGACGTAGGCCGACTGCCAGCCGCGCGCGCGCACCCGCTCGGCCCAGATCGCGAGCGCGGCGTCGTCGTAGTCCTGCCGGCGTAGGCGTAGATAGCCCCAGGATGACGTCTCCTCAATGGGCGTCGCGAGCTCCTCCGACTCTGCCAGACAGAGGGCCGCGTCGCGAGAGCGCAGGGCGTCGTAAACGTCTGACGAGAACCACGATTCGTGGCGGAACTCGAGAGCGGCGCGGAGACCGGGCGGCAGCTGGGCCACGAACTCCTGGAGCCGGGGAAGATCCTTCTTCATGAAGGGCGGTAGCTGAAAGAGCACGGGGCCGAGTCGATCGCCGAGCGTGCCCGCGGCCTCGCGCAGGCGCGTCAAGCTGTCGGCGACGTCGGCGAGCTTCTTTTCGTGCGTGATGCGGCGCGGGCTCTTGAGCGCGAACTGGAAGCCGGCCGGCGTCTCGGCCGCCCATTTTGCGAGCATCTCGGGCGCCGGCATTCGGTAGAAGGTATTGTTGATCTCGACGGCGTCGAGACGCTCGGCGTAATAGGCCAGCATCTTCGCCGCGGGAAGCTTCTCGGGGTAGAAGGTGCCGCGCCAGGGGGCGTAGCTGAACCCGCTCGTTCCGATATAGATGCGCATGGTTTGGGCGCGGCCGGCGCTCGGTCGCGGTCGCCGGGTTGTTTGCCAGTCGGCCTCGTCGACGGGTAAACTACCAAAATGGCGAAGAGCCGTGTCGCCAATCCGTTCGAGGACACGACCCGCACCTCGCCCGCGCCCGGCCCCCAGGCGGGGGAAGGGAACGCCGCCTACCTGGTCGTCCTCGCGGGCTCGAACGTTGGCGAGATGTACAAGGTCGAGGAGCGCACCG
>DASZFV010000079.1:0-9025 GCA_035939455.1 Polyangia bacterium | reverse complement strand
GCGGACGCACCGAGATCGAGGAATCGGTCGGCTTTTACGCCGCGACGGTCGTGCTGCGCGTGAGCCTCGCGGGCGATCCCACGTTTCGCGAGCTGCTCGGGCGCGCGCGCGAGGTCATCGCGGGCGCGGCCGCCCACGAGGACGTGCCGTTCGAGAAGATCGTCGAGGCGCTGCGGCCCGCGCGCGACGCCAGCCACAACCCGTTCTTCCAGATCATGATCGGCTACCTCGTTGCGCCCGACACGGCGCTCACGCTGCCCGGCGTGACGGTGACGTCCGTCGACGCGCCCCACGGGGACTCGATGTTCGACCTCCTCGCGCAGCTCGAGGAGGCCCGCGACGGTCTCGTGGGCTACTTCACCTACAGCTCCGACCTCTACGACGGGGAGACGATCTCCCGCTTCGTCGCCAACTTCGCGCACGTCATCGCGGCCGGGGTCGCGCATCCCGACGAGCGGCTCTCGCGGCTCCCCGTGATCACGGATGGGGAGCGTCGGCGGGTGCTCACGGAGTGGAACGAGACGGCGACGCCCACGACGCCGAGCTGCCTCTACGCCGAATTCGAGCGGCAGGCCGCGCGCGCGCCCGGCCAGGTCGCCGTGCGCACGGGCGACGATGCGCTGACCTACGACGAGCTCGATCGTCGCGCCAATCGCCTCGCGCGGCACTTGCGCGAGCTCGGCGTCGGGCCGGACGGGCTCGTCGGGGTCTGCCTGCCGCGCGGCCCGGACCTCGTCGTGGCCGTCCTCGCGGTCCTCAAAGCGGGCGGCGCGTACCTCCCGCTCGATCCTGCCTACCCCAGGGCGCGGCTCGCGCAGATGATCGGCGATTCGCGCGTCGGCGTCGTCGTGACCGTCTCGGCGATCGGGGCCGGGCTGCCGCTCGGCGCGGCGCGCGCCCTCTGCCTCGACGCCGAGGCGGGCGCCATCGCACGCCACCGCGACGACGGCCGGCTGGACGACGACGGCGACCCGAAGGCGCGCGCGCGGCCCGAGAACCTCGCCTACGTCATCTACACGTCGGGCTCGACGGGCACCCCCAAGGGCGTGATGCTCGAGCACCGGCAGGCCTCGAACCTGTTCGCCGGCATGGACGCCGTGCTCGGCGCGAAGGAGAGCGTCGCGAAGCAGGGTGGCGCGAAGCCCGGCGTCTGGCTCGCGGTGACCAGCCTCTCGTTCGACATCTCGGTGCTCGAACTCCTGTGGACGCTCACGCGCGGCTTTACGGTGATCGTGCAGGCGGAAGAAGATGACAAGGCCCGCGCCTTCGCGGCCGCCGTGTCGGCCCACGGCGTGACGCATTTTCAATGCACGCCGTCGATGGCGGGTCTGCTCGCCGCCGACGCCGGCGCCCGCGCGGCGCTCGGCGCGCTCGAGGTCATGATCCTGGGCGGCGAGGCGCTGCCACCCGCGCTCGCGCGCGACCTGCTGGGAGCGCTCGGGGGCGACCTCTTCAACGGGTACGGCCCCACCGAGACGACGATCTACTCGACGACGTTCCGGGTCGATCGCGAGGCGTTGTCGCGCAGCGTCTCACAACCCATCCCGATCGGCCGGCCCCTCGCCAACACGACGCTCTACATCCTCGACGCCCACCGCGAGCCCGTGCCCATCGGCGTCCCGGGGGAGCTATACATCGGGGGCGCGGGCGTCGCGCGCGGATACCTGGGGCGCCCGGAGCTCACGGCCGAGCGGTTCGTGGAGAGCCCGTTCGGACCTGGCCGGCTCTACCGCACGGGCGATCTCTGTCGCTATCTCGGCGACGGCCGCGTCGAGTTCCTCGGACGCCTCGATCACCAGGTCAAGATCCGCGGCCACCGCGTCGAGCTCGGCGAGGTCGAGCTCGTCTTGCGCGAGGTCTCGGGCGCTCGGGAGGCGGTCGTCGTCGCGCGGCCCGGTGAATCGGGCCAGCCGGGCGACCAGCGCCTCGTCGCGTATCTCGCGGGCCCCGTGCCCGCGCCCGCGGACCTGCGCCGGATGTTGCGCGAGCGGCTTCCGGAGCCGATGGTCCCGAGCGCCTTCGTCACGCTCGAACGGCTGCCGCTGACGCCGAACGGCAAGGTCGATCGCAAGGCGCTGCCCGCGCCGCAGGCCCTCGCCGTCCAAGGCGGCGAGGGTGCCCGCGCCGGCGCCGGCGTCGTCGACGGCTTCGTGGCCCCGCGCACGCCGACCGAGCAGGTCATCGCCGAGATCTGGCAGCAGGTGCTGGGGGTGCCGCGCGTGTCGATCTACGACAACTTCTTCGATTTGGGCGGGCACTCGCTCCTGTCGACGCAGGTCGTGCACCACATCGAGCAGCGGCTGAAGAAGCGCCTGAGCGTCGCCGAGCTCATTCTCCAGAACCTCGCCCAGGTCGCCGCCAAGTGCGATCACGCGCGCGGGCTCGACGCGCCCAAGGCGCGCGGGGTCTTCGGGGCGCTCAAGCGCATGATCTCGAAGGAGTGAGGTCGTGCCCGCTTTCTACTTCGGCGAACCAGCGCGCTCGCTGTTCGGCGTCTGGCACGAGCCGCCGCGGGCCGTGGCCGCGCCGCGCGCGCTCGTCGTGTGCGCGCCGCTATGGCAAGAGGCCATCCGCGCGCACCGCGTGCTGCGCCAGCTGGCCGTGCGTCTCGCCAAGGAGGGCTTCTCCGTGCTGAGGTTCGACTACTCGGGGGCGGGCGACTCGGCGGGCGCCACCGAGCACGGCGACGTCGACGTGTGGCTCGGCGACGTCGCCGCCGCCGTCGAGGAGGCCAAGCGCGGCAAGGGCATCGCGCACGTCACGCTGCTCGGGCTTCGCTTCGGCGCGACCCTCGCGGCGCTCACGGCCGCGCGGCGCGAGGACGTCGGCCGCCTCGTGCTCTGGGAGCCGGTCGCCGAGGGGGCGAGGTATCTCGAGGCGGGCTTCGCGGCTCAACGCGCCTGGCGGGACTCGTACGCCACCTGGCGCCGGCTTCCGCCCGCCGAGGTCTCCGACGGCGGCGACGAGATCCTGGGCTTCCGCGTGACCGAGGCGATGCGGCGCTCGATCGCCGCCGTCGAGCTCGCCCACCTGCCGCGCACGGCGCCGCGGGCCCTCGTCATCGAGCGCGCCGCGCCCGACGGAGCTGACCGCCTCGACGCCAGCCTCGCCGCGCACGGGACGCGCGTCGATCACGAGGTGCTCGCCGAGGCCGAAGTGTGGAAGCAACACCAAGTCGAGGGCACGGCGGGCGCGCGCCAGACGCAGGACTTCATCGTCGCGTGGCTGTCGAGGAGCGAGCCGTGAAGGAGCGTCCCGTCACCTTTGGCGCCATGAAGTCGCTCTCGGGCATTCTCACCGAGCCGATGGGCAGCGGCGCGGGGCAACCCGCCGTCCTGCTCCTCAACGCGGGGCTGCTTCACCGCGTCGGTCCCAACCGGTTCTACGTGACGCTCGCGCGGCAGCTGGCGGCGGCCGGCCTGCCCGTGTTGCGCTTCGACTACTCGGGGCTCGGCGAGAGCGAGCCGCGCCGCGACGAGCTGAGCCTCGAGCAGAGCATGCTCGCCGAGGGGATCGAGGCCATGGACTTTCTTGCGGCGTCTGGCGTCGCCGACCGGTTCGTTCCCATGGGCCTGTGCGCGGGCGCGGAGAACGCTCAGCGTCTCGCGCACGAGGACGCGCGCGTCGCGGGCGCCGTGCTCATCGACGGCTACGCCTATCGCACGAACGGCTACTACCTCCGCCAGTACGGACGCCACGTGCTGAGCGCGCGCAGCTGGCGCCGCGTCGCCGCGAGCCCGCTCTCCTGGTGGAAGGCCCGCGCCGGCGCGCAGGCTGGCGGGGCGCCCGCGGGCGGCAACCCCGGCGGCGTGGGCTTCGTGCGCGAGTTCCCGCCGCGGGAAACCTGCCTCGCGGAGCTCAGAGCAATCTTGGCGCGCGACGCCGAGCTCTTCTTCGTGTTCACGGGAGGCGGTATGACCGAGTTCTACAACTACGCGGGACAGTTCGGCGACACCTTCCCGACGCTGCGCGGTCATCCGCGCGTCCGCGTCGAGTTCATGAACATCGCGGATCACACCTTCACGCTGCGGAGCCAGCAAGACGCGCTGTTCGCGTCCATCGACGCCTGGGCGCGCGCGACGCTGCTCGTTGGCGAGGCGCGCGTCGCGCGGGTGGCGCCATGAGCGGCGCCGCTCCCGGGGGCGCCCCGGCTCCCGCGCCCTCGATGGCGGGACGGATCTGCCTCGTCACGGGCGCCACGAGCGGCATCGGACGCGAGACGGCGCTTGGCCTCGCCGAGCGTGGCGCCACGGTGATCGTGGCCGGGCGCGACACGGCGCGCATCCACGAGGCCGCCGCGGAGATCGGGCGGCGCACGGGGCGCCGCGACGTCGAGCTCCTCCTGGCCGACCTGTCGTCGCAGGCGGAGGTGCGCCGCCTCGCCGCCGAGGTCCGCGCCCGCCACGATCGCCTGCACGTGCTGGTCAACAATGCCGCCGTCATCACGCCGAAGCGCTCGACGACCGTCGACGGGCTCGAGACGCAGCTCGCGGTCAATCACCTCGCCCCGTTCTTGCTGACCAACCTCTTGCTCGACGTCTTGAAGGCGAGCGCCCCGGCGCGGATCGTCAACGTCGCGTCGCAGGTCGAGGGCATGGCCGTCCTCGACTTCGACGATCTCGGGAGGGCAAAGGGGCGCTACGAGCGCCTCGACGCGTACTATCAATCGAAGCACGCCAACATGCTGTTCACCTTCGAGCTCGCGCGGCGTCTCGCGGGCACGGGCGTGACGGCGAACTGTCTGCACCCGGGCGTCATCGGCACGAACCTGCTCGTGGCCTTCGAGGGCCGGCCCGCCCCGCTGCGCTTCCTCACGCGCCGGGGGCGGCCCGGGCCGAAGGAGGGCGCCACGACGAGCCTGTTCGTCGCGACCTCGCCGACGCTCGAGGGCGTGAGCGGCCGCTACTTCCGGGATTCGGCCGAGGCGCGCTCGTCGCCGCGCTCGCTCGACGCCGCCGTCGCGGCGCGGCTGTGGGAGGTCAGCGAGAAGCTGACGGGCCTCCGGCCACGCGCGCCCTGACGGCGTCCCCGAGGCGCTCGCGCGGCGGGCATCAGGAGCGCTCGCGCGGCGGCATCAGGAGCGCTCGCGCGGCGAGCATCATCAGCGCTCGCGCGGCGAGCGACGGCGCAACAAGGCGTCGCGACGCTGCTGGCCGCGGTCTTGACCGCGATGGGCCGCCTCCGAGCGCCCGTCGGCTTTGGCGCCGTCGCCGGCCCCCGCGGCGGCCAGGTGGGCCGCGAGCGTGGCGATGCTGGGGAAGCGGAACATTTCGACGAGCGAGAGGTCACGCCCGAGCGCCGTCTTGAGGCGGCCGTTGGCCTGCACCATGAGGAGCGAGTTCGCGCCGAGATCGAACAGGTTGTCCTGCGTGCTCACCTGCGCGAGCCCGAGCAGCGCCTGCCAGACCTCCGTGATGATGCGCTCGAGCTCGCTCGCGGGCGCGACGTAGGCCGACGCGGCCTCGTGGCGATCGCGATCGGGCGCGGGGAGCGCTTTGCGGTTGACCTTGCCGTTGGCCGTGAGCGGCAGCCCGTCGAGCACGACGAAAGCGCTCGGGATCATGTAAGGGGGCAAGGTCTGCTTGAGCCGCGCGCGCAGGTCGGGCACGAGCCCGCCGCTGGCGCTCGCTCGCCGCTCGGGGCCGCGCGCGTAGCTCTCCCAGGGCTTGGCCGGGGCGCGGGGCGGGCCGTCGGCGGGGGCCGCGGGAGCGGGCGGGCCCGCGTCGCGCCGCCGAAAGCGCGCGTCGAAGGCCCGCGGTCCGCTGGCCGACCAGGTGATGGCGACGTCGTAGTCCGGCGCCAGCTTCCACAGCGCCTCGGGATCGATCGCCGCAGGTGATCGTGGCCCGCGGCCCGGGGCTCCGTCCCTGTCGAGGCTCGCGCGCAGGTCAGCGACGGTCGCGGGACGGGGCTGGCGCGCGAGCCGCGCCAGCGCGTCGAGCTCGCGCGCGACGCGCGCGTTCGGCACGTCGCGCACGTCGAGGACGGCCGGGCCCTGGGCCAGGAGCCGCTCGAGCTCGGCGAGGGTCTGCGCGCGCACGGGCGCCCCGGCGTCGAAGGCGTCGGACTCCGCCGCCGCCGCGGTGGGCTCGCCGCGCTCCGCGACCGCGCCGCGCTTGCGCATCACGACGTCGTAGCGGAACCGGCTCATCTCGTTGGCGTGGCGCCCGCGCTTGAGCTGGACGTCGACGGCGGCGAGGTCGGGCAGCTCGGAGCGGAGGGCGTGGAAAAGCTCGGGATCGATGACGAGCTCGCCGTCGTGACGGCGTCGCCGTTCGATGCGCGTCACGAGCTCGCCGACATCGAGCGCGTCGGGCGCCTGCGCGAGCTCGACGGAGGTCGCGAACGCCTCGAAGAGCGGAAGGCTGCGCACGTCGCCCACGAACACGGCGCCCCCGGGGGCGAGCGCGCCCAGGGCCAGCCGCAGCACGTTCATGAGGTAGCGCACGTCGGGGAAGTACTGCGCGACGGAGTTCAGAACGACGACGTCGAAGCCCGCCGGCTGGATGGCGCCGAGCTCGTGTGCGGCCGCTTGGCGCAGCTCGACCTGGGGCAGGGGGCGCCGCTCGAGGCGCGCGCGCAGGCGGGCCAGCACGGCGGGCGAGAAGTCGAGGCCCACGTAACGCGCGCAGGAGGGCGCGACGCGCGACAAGATCATGCCCGTGCCGCACCCGATCTCGAGCACGTGCCGCGGAGAGAGCGCCATGATGCGCGCCACCGTGTGGTCCAGCCACTCCCGCATCTCGGCGACGGGGATGAGCTCGCCGGTGTAGCTGCTGCGCCAGCCGACGATGTCGTCTTCGAGCTTGGCTTCGAGGTCGGCGCGGCCGTCTCCGTCGGCGGTGGGAGCCTGCGCGCCGCCGCCGCCGTAGGTCTCATTCCAGATGGCTTGCCAGCCCGTGACGGCGTCGTTCCCGTCGGAGGCGTCGGTCGATCTCGCGGTGTCGCGCGGCACGATGTAGGCGACGAGGCGCTTGTCGCCGGGCGTGTCCTCGCGCGCGACGACGACGCTGTTCTTGACCGCCGGATGGCGCCCGAGCGCCGCCTCGATCTCGCCGAGCTCGATGCGGTACCCGCTGAGCTTCACCTGGTGGTCGAGCCGGCCCAAGAACTCGATCTCGCCTTCGGCGCGCCAGCGCGCGAGATCCCCCGTCTTGTAGAGGCGCCCGTCCGCGTCGCGCGCGTACGCGTCGGGGACGAAGCGCTCGCGCGTCAGGTCCTCGCGGCCCAGGTAGCCGCGCACGACGCCCGCGCCGCCGATGTGGAGCTCGCCCGCGACGCCGATGGGCGCGGGCCGACCGTCACGATCGAGGATGAGGATGCGCGTGTTGGCGATGGGGCGGCCGATCGTGAGCGGCGCGCCCGCGCGCACGCGCGCCGTCGTCGACCAAACCGTCGTCTCCGTGGGGCCGTACATGTTGTGCAGCTCGGCGTCGGGCGCGAGGACGGTCAGGAGCTCGGCCGCGAGCGCCTCCGGCAAGGCCTCGCCACCGAGCAGGACCTTGCGCAGCGACGGCAGGGCGGCGCGGGTCTCGGGATCGCTCAGCAGCATGCGCGCCATCGAGGGCGTGCACTGTAGGTGCGTGACGCGATGCCGGCGCAGCTCGGCGGCGATGCCGTGCGCGGCGTTCGGCGCGTCGACCGCCGCGGCGCGCGTGGCGCCATCCGCCTGCGGCGGCACTTCGGGACGGACCGCCCGCCCTGCCTCCCCCGCTGCCAGCGGCAGCGCCCTCGTCGTGTTGCAGCGCGCGCGCAGGTCGTCGAGGTGCACGAGGCTCGCGAGCACGTCGTCGTCGGCCACGCCGAAGTCGATGAGGCAGGCGATCTCGTCGACGCCAGCCTCGCGCAGGCGGTCCACCATGGCCAGGCAGCTTTGCGGCGTGCCGAAGAGGCCGCTCGTCGTGAAGTAGCGCTCGAAGGCGTGCGCCATCATGACCTGCGTCTCCTCGGGCGTGAGGACGACCTCGTCCGGCGCGGCCGGCGCCGCGGGCGCGCCCGCCCGATCCTTCCCGGGCTGCGCGAAGGCGGGGAACTCCCACTTGGCCTTCTTGATGAGGTCGGTGGACGTCTCGAGGTAGGCCATGAAGGGGTCGCGCACCTTGGCGCGGACCTCGTCGCCATCGGCGCCGACGAACGTGTGCAGCATGAGGCTGACCTGCCCGGGGCCGGCGTGGCCGTGCGCGCGGCGCGCCTCGCGATAGACGGCGATCTTCGCCGTGAGATCCGCCACGCTCTGGCCCAGCATGTTGGTGAGGACGTTGGCGCCGAGCTCGCCCGCGAACCGGAACGTGTCGGGGCTGCCGGCGGCCGTGACCCACAGCGGTGGCTCGGCCTGCACGGGGCGCGGCAGGACGCGCACCTGGATCTCGGCGCCCGTGCCGCTGCGCGCTGGGACGGATTCGCCGCGCCACAGGCGCCGCACGGTCTCGATGCCGCGGATCATGACGTTCTTGCGGTCGGCGTAGCTCTCGGGCATGAGCGCGAAGTCGTTGGCGTGCCAGCCCGACGCGAACGACAGGCCCACGCGTCCGCCCGACAGGTTGTCGACGACCGACCACTCCTCGGCGACGCGGATGGGGTTGTGCAGCGGCAGCACGACCGAGCCCGCGCGGATCTGCACGTTGCGCGTCAGCACGGCGAGCGCGGCGCCCGTGACCGAGGGGTTGGGATAGATGCCGCCGAACTCGTGGAAGTGGCGCTCGGGCGTCCACACGGCCGAGAAGCCGTGCCCATCGGCGAACTTCGTGCCCTCGAGCAGCAGCCGATAGCGCTGCCCGACCTCGGCGCCCGCGGCGCTCGCGAAGTAAAAGAGGCTGAAGTCCATGCGCCGGCGCCCGTCGCCCGTGGCCGGGCGGGCGCCCCCGTCGGCGGCGGCGCGGCGATCGCCGTCGCCGTGCACGACGACCTCGAAGCCGCGCGCGAGCGTCCACAGGAGCTCGAGCACCGAGATGTCGAAGGAGATGCTCGTGACGGCGAGCCACACGCCGCGGTCGGCGCCGATGCGCGCGTCCATGCCCGCGAAGAA
>DASZFV010000078.1:0-3503 GCA_035939455.1 Polyangia bacterium | reverse complement strand
ACCTGGGGAAACGGGATCTCGCCCGTGAAGGCGAATCGTCGCCAGCGCCACGTGGCGCCCGCGGCGACGCGCACGTTCCAGGCCCGCCCCGTGATGTACGGCAAGGAAGAGAGATCATCGGTGCGCGCGTAACCAAGGTCGAGCCAGACCCGCGTGGGCGAGACGGGCAGGCGCAGCTCGGGGCCCTCGACGGGGGCCGGGGCATACTTCGCGAGGAAATCGTCCACCTCGCCGGGCGTCGTTGTGGCGTTCGCGGCGTTCGCGGCGTCGGGCTCGTCAGGAGCGGCCGCCGCGGGGACGGCCGAGGCGGCCAGCAGAGCGGCCGAGAAGACGAGGAGCGCGCGGGTGCCCAACCTCGCTAGGGAATCGTGCCGGCGCGACGCTGTCAACCGCGCGAGCGCGAAAAACTCGCGCTTTCGCGGGGGGCGCTCAAGATCGCCCGGGAGCGCCGCGATGTCGCACGTCCTAGCCCACGGAACCGCCCGCGCCGCCGCTTGCGCCGCCGCGCTCGCGGCGCTCGCCGCGCTCGCCGGCTGCGCGCGGGCTCCCGACGAGGGCCTTCTGCGCGTGCGGCGCGCCGGCGTGCTGCGCTGGGGCGGCGACCTCCAGGGAGGCGAACCGTATGCCTACGAGGACCCGGCGCAGCCGGGACACCTCGTGGGGTTCGAGGCCGAGCTGGCCGAATCGCTGGCGCGCGCGCTCGGCGTGCGCGCGGAGTTCGTACAGAACGACTGGTCGACGCTCGTGCCGTCGCTCGAGCGCGGCACCTTCGACGTCGCGCTCAACGGCCTCGAGATCACGCCGGCGCGCGCGGCGCGCGTCGCGTTCACGCGCCCCTACTATCTGTTTTCGGAGCGCCTCGTCGCGCGCACGGGGGACGCGCGCGTGCGCGACCTGGCGTCGCTGCGCGGGTTGCGCGTGGGCACGCTCGCGAATTCTCAAGCCTGGGACCTGCTGCTCGCGGCCGGCGCCACGGCCGTTCCCTACGAGGGTGTCGACGAGCCCTTCGCCGATCTGGCGGCCGGGCGCACCGACGCCGTGCTCATGGACGACATCATCGTCGACCGCTACGCGAGCCGGCACGCGGGCCTGCGCGCCGTCGGCGACGTCGCCGAGGGACGCTACGCCGCCGCCGTGCGCGCCGACGACCACGCGCTCGCGCGCGCGCTCGACGACGCCGTGGGGGGGCTCGTCGCGCGCGGCGGGCTGCGAGAGATCCTCGCCCGCTACCGGCTCGACAGTCCGCGCGAGGCGGGCCTCGCGACGGCGACAGCGCCGTCGCCGCCGCCCGCGCTCGCGCCCTCTTCGCGCCTCGACGGGCACGAGCTCCTGCTCTTCCTCGAGGGGGCGCTCGTGACGCTCGCGATCTCCGCGGCGGCGATGGCGCTCGCCGTCGTGCTCGGCCTCGCGCTCGCCCTCGCGCGCCACGCGCTGCCGCGCCTGGGCCGGCTCGCGACCGTCTACGTCGAGCTCTTCCGGGGCACGCCCGTGCTGCTGCAGCTCTTCGTGATCTACTACGGCCTCGCGGGCGTGCTCGCGCTGCCGCCGTGGTGCGCCGCCGTGCTGGGCCTCGGGCTCAACTACGCCGCCTATGAGGCCGAGATCTACCGCGCGGGCCTGGCCGCCGTGCCGCGCGGGCAGATGGAGGCGGCCTGGGCGCTCGGCATGAGCACGCCGCTCGCGCTCCGCCGCATCATCGTGCCGCAGGCCCTGCGCGTCGCGCTGCCCGGCATGACGAATGACTTTATCGCGCTCCTCAAGGACAGCTCGCTCGTGTCCGTCATCACCGTGGTCGAGCTCACGAAGCGCATGACGATCGCGGCCGTCGATCTGCGCGGCTGGCTCGCGCCCGGCGCGCTCTGCGCCGCGCTCTACTTCGTGATGAGCTACCCGCTGTCGCGCCTGGCCCGTCGCCTCGAGCGACGTTTAGGTGGTACTCAATAGGGGAGCCAATGGGGCTTTTTTTCCTGGTCTGTCTCGGTGGCGCCGTAGGCACGGCCGCCCGCTATCTCCTGGGCGTGTCGATCCAGGCGGCGTTCGGGCCGACGTTTCCGATGGGCACGCTCAGCGTCAACCTCATCGGCTCGTTCTTCATCTCGATGCTGATGTACCTCGGCGTCGACAAGGGGCTCATCTCGACGCCCCTGCGGATCGTGCTGTGCACGGGCGTCCTGGGCGGCTTCACGACTTACTCGAGCTTCAACTTCGAGACGATGCGCTTGCTCCAGCAGGGCTCGGTGCTGCTCGGGTTCGTCAACGTCGGCGCCACGCTCGTGGGATGTCTGCTCACGGGCGCGCTCGGCCTGCTCGCGGGCCGCTTGATCGGAGGGATGTGATGAGATCACTCGAGGGAACGCAGGCCTCGTGACGATGGAGAAGGTGACCGTGCTCCGCTACAAGCCCGGGCGAACGTGATCGAGGCCGTCGGCCTCACGAAGCGCCTCGGCGGGCGCACGCTGCTCGACGGCGTCTCGCTGCGCGTGCGCGCGGGCGAGGCGGTCGCCGTCATGGGCCCCTCGGGCGTCGGGAAGACGACGCTCTTGCGTTGCCTGGACGGGCTCGAGCGGGCCGACGCGGGCACCGTGCGCGTGGGCGACGACGCGTTCGGGCCGGGGGCGCCCGACTACGGGCGCGCCGTCGCGCGCGTGCGGCGGCGCATCGGGTTCGTGTTCCAGAGCTGGGAGCTCTTCCCGCACCTCACCGTGCTCGAGAACGTCGTTGAGGCGCCCGTCCACGTGGCCCGCCGCGCGCCCGAGGCGGCGGCGCGCGAGGCGCGCGCGCTGCTCGAGCGCGTGGGCATCGCGGCGCGCGCCCACGCCCGCCCGCACGAGCTCTCGGGCGGCGAGCAGCAACGCGCGGCCATCGCGCGCGCCCTCGCCCTCGCGCCCGCGGCGCTGCTCATGGACGAGGCCACGAGCGCGCTCGACGCCGCGCGCGTCGACGATCTCGTGGCGCTCTTGCGCGGGCTCTGCGCGGACGGCCTCGCGCTGCTCTTCGTGACGCACGACGTGCCGTTCGCGCGCGCGCTCGGAACGCGCGTCACGGCGTTGCGCGACGGAACGCTGCGCGAGCAACCGCCGCGCCCATGAGCGCGGACGCGAGCCCCGACGAAGCGCTCAGGGCGCGAAGCGCCCGATCTTGTTCCCGATGCTCTCGGCGAACCAGAGGTTGCCGTCCGGGCCCACGACGATGAGGGCCGGGAAGGCATGCGCCGTCGGCAGCGGATAGCTCGTGGCCTCCCCGGCGGTCGACATGCGAATGAGCTGGTTCCCCATCTGCTCGGTGATCCAGAGATAGCCGTCGGCGCGCTTCGTGAGCGAGACGGGGCTCGCCGCGCCCGTCGGCATGATCGGAAACTCCACGATCACGCCGGCGGTCGTCGCGCGCCCGATCTGGTGGCCGGCGCCCTCGGCGAACCACAGGTTGCCGTCGGGCCCCACGGCGATGCCGACGGGGCCGCTGCCGGCCGAGGGGCACATGTAGTCCGTGATCTCGCCCGAGGG
>DASZFV010000077.1:0-2104 GCA_035939455.1 Polyangia bacterium | reverse complement strand
GATCGGCGGGATGGGTCTGCTGGGCCACATCCTCGAGGTGGCGTTCCGAATGACGCGCGTGCCGTCGACCTGGCTGTGGCAAGAGGCCGAGCGCGTGCCCGACATCGATGCCTTCATGGAAGCGCTCAAGATCGCGAGCGTCACGTGGCCGCTCACCGGCGGCTGGATCGACTGCCTCACGGCGGGCCGGCACATGGGACGGGGCATCCTCTTCAAGTCGCGGTGGGCCACGCCGACCGAGGCGCCCGCCACCCGTTCGCGCCCGCGAAAGCGGCTCACGGTGCCGTTCGAGATGCCGTCGTTCGTCCTGGGCCGGACTTCCATCCGAGCCTTCAACGCTCTTTTTTACCGACAGGCGCTCCCGCGCGGGATCGTGCACCCGGAGGCGGCGTTCTATCCCCTCGACGTCATCGGGAGCTGGAATCGCCTGTACGGACGCGGCGGCCTCACGCAACATCAGTGCGTCCTGCCTAACGAGGCCGGGCGGGGCGCGGCGCGTCGGTTCCTCGAGGTGCTCGTGGCGCGGGGCGGCGCCTCATTCTTGTGCGTGATCAAAGATTGCGGGCCAGAGGGGGTGGGGATGCTGTCGTTCCCGCGACCGGGCATCTCGATCGCGCTCGACATCGCCGTCCGCGAGGACACGCAGGCGCTCATCGACGCCCTCAACGAGATCGTGCTCAAGGAGGGCGGACGCATCTACCTCGCCAAGGACGCCTTGACGCGCGCCGAGCACTTCCGCGCCATGGAGCCCCGGCTGCCCGAGTTCTTGCGCGTGCGCCACAAGTGGGATCCCCAGGGTCGGTTCCGCAGCGCGCAGTCGGTGCGCCTGTTCGGTGACGCGGCCGTCGCGGACGCCGGGAGGCTGCCGGCGTGAAGGCCGTGATCCTGGGGGCCACGAAGGGCATGGGCCGGGCCGTCGCGCGCGCCCTCGCCGAGCGCGGCGACGCCCTCTTCCTGCTCGGCCGCGACGAGCGCGAACTCGAGCGCAGCGCCGCCGACCTGAAGGCCCGCGCCGGCAAGCCGGCCGCAGTCGCGGGCTTCGCCGCCTGCGATCTCGAGAGGCCCGAGACCTTTGCGCCCGCGCTCGACCGCGCGCTGGCGGGCCTCGGGCGGATCGACACGGTGGTCGTCACCGCGGGGCTCTTCGCGCCCCAGGATCGCCTCGAGGCCGACGCCGCGCTCCTCCGCCGCCTGCTCACGGTCGACTTCACCAACACGGTCCTCTTTTGCGAAGAGGCGCGGCGCCGCTTGCTCGGCAACGCGATCGCGGGCGGCGCCTTTCGCGGCACGCTGTGCGTGTTCAGCTCCGTGGCGGGCGATCGCGGCCGCAAGCCCGTCGTCTTCTACGGCGCGGCCAAGGCGGGCCTCTCGCGCTACCTCGAGAGCCTCGACCACAAGTATCGCGCCGGCGGCCTACGCACGATCTGCGTCAAGCCGGGCTTCGTGAAGACCGGGATGACCGAGGGCCTGCGGCCGCCGCCGTTCGCGGGCGAGCCCGAGCAGGTGGCGGCGGACGTCGTTCGCGCCATCGACGCCGGCACGCCCGTCGTCTACACGCCGCGCATGTGGGCGCTCGTCATGCTCGCCGTCCGCTGGCTCCCCCGCTTCGTCATGCGCAAGATCGGCTTCTAGCGCCACGTGGCGGTCGCGGCGCCGGCCAGGGCTGGCAGCGTGGCCTCGACCTCGGCGATCACGGTGGCGGCCGCCTCGTGGGAGAGGCCCACCTCTGAGAAGATGGGCTGGTGGGTGGGGTCGCGGAAGGGTGACCCCGTGAGGTGCAGGGCGATGACATCGGTGGCGGCCGCGAGCTGCGACGGGAGGCGGCCGCGCCGCCCCGCGCGTCGGTCGTGATGGAACTCGGCGGCCTCCGCGACGGCTGGAGGCAGTCCCCACGCGCGACAGAGCGCCGCGCCCACGCGCGTGTGGGCGACATCGATGGCGTCGAGGACCATGGGACCGTCCTTGGGATCCTCGAGGATACCGAAGGGCAGGATGCCCTTTTCGGCCGAGCGCTGCAGCAGCACGAGTTCCCCGACGTCGTGCAGGAGGCCCACGAGAAAGTCATGGTCGGATTCGATCCGCAAGGCCTTCGCGATGAAGCGCG
>DASZFV010000076.1:0-5523 GCA_035939455.1 Polyangia bacterium | reverse complement strand
CCTGCGCGTAGTTCCGCGTGTACTTTCCCTGCGCGGCGATCGTTGGGAGCAGCGCCGACCACGCGGTGTCCGTGGCCGTCTGCGCCACGGCGAGCTGTGCGCGGTCCACCTTGATGGCGCGGTTGTTCTTGCGCGCCATGGCCATGGCCTCCTCGAAGCTCAGGTCGGGCAGACCGCTCCTTTCGATCGTCGCCGCGGGCGCGTCCGCCAGGGATGGGGCCGGCGGCGTCGGCGGCTCCGCGTGCTGCGCCCGCGCCTGCGTCGTCCAGGCCGACGCGGAGAACGCCAGGATGGCCGCGAGCCGCTTCACGACGCCACCTCCGCGTCGCGGACGTGCTCGTGGCCGTGGCCGTCGGCGCTCGTGATGGCGACCGGCGGCGGCCCCATGATCTCGCTCGCGCCCGTCTCGGCGTCGGTGCGGGGCTTGAGGTGCAGGACGCGGCCCCAGAACCGCGACCACTTGACCGACACGTCGTCGAACAGCGAATACGCGATGGGCGTCGCGAGCAGCGTCAACAAGAGCGACAGGATTTGACCGCCCACGACGGGGCCCGCCGTCGCGCGGTTGAACTCGGCGCCGATTCCTTTGGAGGTCACGAGCGGCAACATACCCGCAACGAAGGCCAGCGTCGTCATCAAGATTGGGCGCAGACGGTCGCGGTTACCGTGCAGGATGGCATCGCGTCGGCTCATGCCCTCGCGGCGCAGCTGGTTGATGTGGTCGATCTGGAGGATCGAGTTCTTCTTGACGACGCCGAAGAGCACGAGGATGCCGAGCATCGTGAAGATGTCGAGCGACTGCTTGAAGATGATGAGCGAGATGAGCGCGAACGGGACCGTGAGCGGCAGCGCGAGCAGGATCGTCACGGGGTGCAGCCACGACTCGAACTGCGCCGCGAGGATGAGGTACATAAAGATGAAGGCAAGGCCGAACGCGATCGCGAAGTTCTGGCCCGTGCGCTTGATCTCCTTCGACTGTCCGAAGGGCGCGAAGCGGTACTCGGCGGGAAGGTGCATGCCGGCCACGATCTTCTCGAGCTCGGTGCCCACCTCGGCCGAGCCGACGCCCGGCTTCGTGTTCGCGAAGAACGTCACCTGACGCTGGCGCGCCAGGCGGTCGATCTTCGACGGGCTCGCGCCGCGCTTCAGGTCGACGACGTCAAGGAGCGGGACGGCCCCGAGCTTCGAAGACGGCACCGTGAGCAGCGAGAGCGCCTCGGGGCGCGAACGGAACTGCTCCTCGGCGCGCACGTGGATGTCGTATTCGCGGCCGTTCTCGGCGTAGCGGGAGACGTCCAGGCCGCCCACGAGGATCTGCGCGGCCGCCGCGACGTCGAGGACGTTGACGCCCAGGTCGGCGGCCTTTCGGCGGTTCACGACGGCGACGATCTCGGGGTTGCCCGTGATCATGGAGGTGTCGACGTCGACGGCGCCCGGGACCTCCTTGAGCTTGGCGGCCGCGGCGTCGGCGTACTCGCCGAGCTTGCCGAGATCCGGGCCCGTGAGGGTGTACTGCACGGTGGCCGTGCTGAAGGCGCCGGCGCCGAACGCCGCGACGATCTGCACGGACGTGCGGTAGCTCGCGGGCAGCTTCGAGACGATCTCCTTGCGCGCGCGGTCCTGCAGCTGGTCCTGCGTGAGCGCGCGCTGGTCGGGCGGCACGAGGCGCACGAAGACCGAGGCCAGGTTGGGCGTCTTCGTCGAGTTGTCGCCGATCGTGACGTTCGTCGCCGTGACCTCGGGCCACTGGCGCACCTCGCGCGCGATGCGCTCGGCCGCGAGCTGCGTCGCCGCGAGGCTCGTGCCCTCGGGCGTGCGCACGTTGATCTCGAACTGCGCCTCGTCGTTCTTGGGCAGGAAGCCCTTGGGCACCTTCTTGACGAGCGGGATGCACGAGCCCAGCGTCGCGAAGGCCGCGACGACGACGATCCAGCGTCGGTCGACGACGAAGGTCAGGACCCTCATGTAGCCCGCCTCGAGGGGGCGGTAGAAGACGTCGACGAGCCGCTCGAGCGCGCTCTTCTTGCGCTCGCCGTCCGGGCCCACGTCGAGGCGTAGCCAGCGCGAGGCCAGCATGGGCGTGAGCGTGAAGCTCACGAAGAGCGAGATCGCGATCGAGGCGCCCATCGTGAGGCCGAAGCTGCGCAAGAAGCGCCCCGGGATGCTGTTCATGAAGCCCACGGGCAGGAAGACGGCCAGGAGCGACAGCGTCGTCGCGAGCACGGCGAGACCGATCTCCTTCGTGGCGTAGATGGCCGCCGGCATGGGCCGGATCTTCTTCTCTTCGATGAAGCGCACGATGTTCTCGAGCACGACGATCGCGTCGTCGATGACGATGCCGACCGCGAGCGCGAGCGCGAGCAGCGTGATGACGTTGAGCGTGAAGCCCATGAGCCACATCGCCATGAACGTGCCGACGATCGAGGTTGGGATCGCGAGCGCCGCGATGATCGTGCTGCGCACGTTGCCGAGGAACAGCAGCACGACGAGCGAGGCGAGGAAGGCGCCGAGCACGAGGTGCTCGCGCACGGCGTTGACGCTCGTGCGCGTGCTCTCCGTGTTGTCGCGGATGACGCTGAGCTTCGTGCCCCCGGGCAGCGTGGGCTCGAGCTCCTTCATACGCGCGCGCAGGGCGTCGACGACGGCGACGCTGTTCTCGCCCGACTGCTTGCGGATCGAGAGGACGACGGACTCCTTGCCGTTGACGAGGGCGGCCGTCTCGGGCTCCTCCTCGCCGTCCGTAACGGTGGCGATGTCGCGCATGAGGATGGGGTGGTTGTCGACGTTGCGGACGATGACGTCGCCCACGCCGTCGACGCTCGTGATGCGGCCCCGCACGCGGAAGGTCAGGCGCTGCGGGCCCGTCTCGATGGCGCCGCCCGGCACGGTGACGTTCTGCGAGACGATGGCCCGCTGCACCTCGACCGCCGAGATGCCCGCCGCGCGCATCTTCACCGGATCGACCGAGACGCGGACCTGGCGCTTGCGGCCGCCGATGATCGAGACCTGACCCACGCCCTGGATGCTCTCGAGGGCCTGCCGCACCTCGTGATCGGCGAGCTCGGTCAGGTCGCGGACGGACCTCTGCGACTCCATGGCGACGAAGAGCACGGGCGCGGCGTCGGGATCGAGCTTGCCGATCACGGGCGGCTTCGTGCCGTCGGGCAGGTCGGGCAGCACGAGGCTCACGTGGTCGCGCACGTCCTGCGCCGCGATGTTGACGTCCTTGTCGAGCGTGAACGTCACGTAGACCTGCGAGACGCCCTCCGTCGAGACGGAGCGCAGCTCCTCGATGCCGCCCAGCGTGTTCACGGCCTCCTCGATCTTGTCGGTGAGCTCGGTCTCGACCTCCTCGGGCGCCGCGCCCGGCAGGACCGTGATGATCGAGATGATGGGGAAGTCGACGTTGGGGAAGCGGTCGACGTTGAGTTTGCTGTAGCCGAGGACGCCGACGACGGCGATCGTGAGGATCAGGACCGTCGCGAAGACCGGCCGCCGCACGGATATGGACGCGAGCCATTGCATGGCGGCCTCACTGCACCAACGCGCTGTCGCGCATCTCGGGGGTGACGTCGACGACGACCTTGTCGCCGGCCTTGACGCCGTTCACGATGGGCACGAGCCCGCCGCGCGCCTCTTCGACCTGCACGAGGTGGTCCTCGAGGCGGCCGCCCGTTACGACGAACACGTGGCGCAGCGTTCCCTCGACGCGCACGGCGGACGCGGGCACGGCCGGGAGCGTCTGCTCGCCGAGCGCCAGGCGCGCCGTCACGAACATGCCGGGCCGCAGGTCGTGCCCCTGGTTGTCGATGGCGGCCTCGACGACGGCGTCGCGGGTCTGCTGGCGCACCGACGGGCCGACGTAGCGGATCTTGCCGTGGTAGGCGGGGCCGTTGTCGTTCGACGCCGTGTGGAAGTCCACCGTCATCCCTTGCCTGACGGTCGCGACGTCGGCCTCGGGCACCGTGAGCTCGACCCGGAGCGCGTCAACGTCGACGAGCGTGACGACCGGCGAATCCGCCCGTACGTACTCACCCGCCGTCACGAAGCGCTCGACGACCATGCCCGAGAACGGCGCGCGGATCTCTGTGTCCTTGAGCGCCTCGGCCGTGAGCGCCTTGTGCGCCTCGGCGGCCGAGACCGACCACTTGCTCGTCTCGCACTGGGTGCGGCTCCTGTCGTACTCGGCCTTCGAGATGGCGCCCTTCTGGAACATCTGGTCGGTTCGCTGGCAGTCGAGCTTCGCCTGCGCCTCCTGCGCCTTGAGCGACTCCACCTGTGCCGCCGCCTCCTGGGCTTGCGCACCAACGGCCCGCGCGTCGAGCCGCGCGAGCACGGCGCCCTTGCGCACGACCGAGCCCCGCTCGACGTTCGTCGAGACGACCTTGCCGGCGGCGCCGGCCGCGACCTTAGATTCCTCGGAGCCGATGAGCGAGCCCGAGAGCGTCAGCGTTCGCGGGACCTTGAGCGGCTGCGCCACGACCTGCTTGACCGCGATGGCCGCGGCCGCCTCGGCCTTGCCCTCGTGCGCCGCCTCGGCCTCCGAGCGGCTGCAGCCCGCGGCGACCGGCAAGGCGCCGACCAGGAAAGTCAGGTGAAGAACGGAGAAGGGACGCGAGCTCATGGGATCCTCTTTGGTTTGCAGCGTGGCGTTGATATTTAGGGTCCAATATCCGGTGTCGGTGAAAGAGACTATATTCATATCTCATAAAGATTGAAGTTGTAAATTATTAAGTTGTGTGAAATTATCAAATATGGATGGACGACAATCTGAAGGTCATGCCGGCCGCGGCGAAGAAGCTGACGGCGGACGACTGCTGGCCGGTGATGATCGAGTTTCTCCTCAGTCAAAAGGCCTGGTGGGTGGCGGTGTGCGCGGAATTTGACCTGAGTCCCATGCAGGGGCACGCCGTCCGTGTGCTCGAGCCGGACCGGCCCCTCGCGATGAGCACCCTCGCCGAGGCGCTCGTCTGCGACGCGTCGAACGTCACGGGCATCGTCGACAAGCTCGAATCGCGGGGGCTGATCGCGCGGCAGGGTGCCGAAGGCGACCGCCGCATCAAGATGCTCGTCGTGACTGAGAAGGGCCGCCACCTCCGCGATCAGCTATGGGCGCGCACGATGGAGCCGCCGCGCGCCGTGACCGCGTTGCCCGAAGAGACGCGGCGCCGTCTCGCCGAGGCCCTCCGCGCCGTCGTCGACGAGCGCATCGCCGAATCAGCCGACCGGACCTGAGCGCCTGGCGTGCGTCGCGTTGTCTATCTCGCGCGCCACGGCGAGACGTCGTGGAATCGCGAGGGCCGCTGGCAGGGTCACACGGACATCGCCCTCAACGACGTCGGCCTCGGCCAGGCGCGCGCGCTGGGCGCGCTGCTGCGTGGGCGCGACATCGAGCGCATTCACACGAGCGACCTGGCGCGCGCGCGCCAGACGGCCGAAACGGCCGCGGCGATGCTCGGCGTGACGGAGCTCGTCGTCGATCCGGGCTTGCGCGAACGTTCCTTCGGCGTCTTCGAGGGCCTC
>DASZFV010000075.1:0-24518 GCA_035939455.1 Polyangia bacterium | reverse complement strand
AAGTTGATGAGCGCGACGAATTGACCGGCGAGGTAGGCCTCGAACTTCACGAGGTTCGCGAAGTTGCTCGACGCGCCGCTGTGGAGGAAGCCGGCGTGCTGATCGTCGTACGGCAGGCCCGTCCCGGGCGCGTTGACCATCAACCTCTGGTCATTGCCGTACTCGATGGCTGCCACGCGCGTGATGTCGCAGGCGAACGCGTTGACGATGATGGACTGATGGATCGCGTTCGCCGCGAGGGCGTCGAGATCGCCCTGGTACTGGTACATGCCGTCGGCGCTCGGCGTCGACGGCTTCGTGCAGGCGACGGCGGAGGAGACGGTCTGCGAGAGCTTGTTCTCGAGCTGGCGGATCGAGTCGAGGTGAGACTCGAGCTTGGCGCTCTCGTTGGTGCCGAGCGTGCCCTTGAGCGCATTTGCCTCGGCGGTCACGACGTCGAGGATGCTCTTCCGCCGGGCGAGCAGCTGCGGCGCCGACGTGCCCGTGGGGAGGGCGCCGCCGAAGACCGTCGTGTAGGCCGACAGGGGAGAGCCGATGGGGGGCAGGTTGCTGCCCGTGGCGCCGCCGTAGAACTGTGACAGGCCGCCGCCCTCGTTCGTGTTGGCGCCGAGCAGCAGCGACGAGATCGGGCGATTGACGCCTTGGGACGCCAGCCTTTGAGCGATGAACTGGTCGACGGAGACCTTGATGACGCCCTCGCCGTAGTACCCATTGCCCTGGCCCGTGAGGCCGTCGGGGCTGCCGTGGCTGTCGTTGGGATTCCCCGTCGGCATTCCCTCGACGAGCACGAGGTTTCCCTGCACCGCCTGCAGGGGCATGGTCATCGCGCTCCAGGTCGTAATGCTCTCGCCCGAGATCCCCGGGGGCGTCCAGAGCGATGGGTTTGTCCCCATCGTGCAGAACAGCAGCACACGCGACGATCGCTGGGCCGCCGCGGCCTGCGCGCCGCGGCGCTCGCCCACGTTGATGAAGGGCGCGAGCAGGAGACCCGCGCCCACGCTGCCCACGAACTGTCTCCGGCTGACCTTGGGCATCCGTCGTTTCCTTCTACCGATCCTGAACGCGGGACGTGAAGTTCGGCGCGTGGATGATCGCCATCAGGACGTTCTTGAGCGCGAAGGCTCCCGACGACGCCTCCTTGTAAACGGCGTCGTACGTGCAGCCGTCCTCGGCCCACGAGCTGGAGCCGTACGCGTAGTACGTCCAGTACCTCATCATGCAGCGGCGGACGTCGTCGCTTTGAGCCAGGTATTCCGACAGGCTGCCGGGACCGGACAGCCCCGTGAGGTTGGCATCCTTCCCCGTCGGATCGCCGAAGATCGTGGCCGTGACGTCGACCGGGAGGCCGTTGTCGGTGGTGCGGTGGCGGCCGAAGCCGTCGTAGCCCTCGAAGGCGAAGCCGATCCAGTCCATCATCTTGTGGCAGGACGCGCACCCGCTCACCGAGTGCTCATTGACGAAGTGCTGGCGCGTCGTCTCCGTCGTGGCCGACGGCTTGAACATCGTGTCGACGTTCGCTGGTGGTGGCGGAACGTCCTGGCACAGCATGCGCGAGCGAATCATGTGGCCGCGCTGCGTGGGAGAGTCCGTGCCGGGGCGGGCGTAGCCGTTGAGGATGGTCCCCGTAGCAAGCAAGCCAGGATCCCGTCCCGTCCCCGCGAGCGGAACGCTCATGAACGAGGTCCCGAGCCCCGGCGCCGAGATCCCGTAGTAGTCCGCGAGATCCTTGTTCAGGAACGTGTGGTCGGCCGTGAGGAGGGCACCGAGGTCGCGGTTGCCGTTAAAGGCCTCGAGGATCAAATTCTGGGATTCGAGGGCCATGTTGTCGCGCATGGTGTCGGCGAGCTTGAAGACGGTGTCGTCCTTGGCGGTCGTGTACAGCCGATCGAGCCCCAGCCAGCCGCGGATGAACCCCATGATCGCGGTCGCGTTGCTCGAGCTCGCGGTCGCGAGCAAGCGCGTCGCCTGCTGGTCGATCATCGCCGACAACGAGAGGCCGCCGCCGTTCGCGACGGAGTCTGCAGCGGCGAGCAGCGTCTCGTCGGGGGTGTTCTGCGTGACGAGGTAGGCGAGCTCGGTGGCCACCTCATACGGCGTGAGCGAGTAGGTGCTCTGCTTGTGCGTCCCGAGCTCGCTCCGGTAGAGGAAGTAAGGCGACTGCAACATGGCCGCGACGACCGCTTGGGCTCCGTCTGAGAACGAGCTCCCAGCCAGAAAGAGGTTGGTGTAGGTCGCGACGCGCGCGTCGGATGCCGCGAGCGTCGTTCGGAAGGCGCGACGACCGAAGCCCTGGACGAACTGCGCGCCACAGGCCGCGTCCTGCGTCGTGCACGTTGCGAAGAGCGACAGCTTGTCGCTCGCCGCCGCCCAGGCCGCCACCGCCTCTGCGTTGTCCTGGAGTTGCGAGGCGTTGAGCCCCTGCACGAGCAGCGAGTTCGCGTCGATGGAGAAGCCCAGCGCGACCGGGTCGCTGAACACCGTCGCGACGGGCGCGGCGCCGGCGGCGTCTTCAAAGATGCTGTGGATGCTGGCCGTGAGCTCGGGGCCACTGAGGCGCCACAGCTTGCGGGGACCGGGAGCGTTGCTCGTGCAGGCTTTCGGCGGGGCGAGCGCGCTCGGCGGGGGCATCACCGATAGCCGGCCGCCCGCTCCGGCCTGCCCGGCGCCGCCCGCTCCCGCGGCACCAGGCCCCGCCCCGCCCGAGCCATTCGTCCCGCCGGAACCCGACTGGCCCGCGATGGAACCCACGCAAGCGGATAGCGTGGCGATGACCGCGAGACCGAGAGCTGGCGCTGGGGACACGCGCAAGGTGAAACCTCTACGGCCGGGCATTCCAGGAGCCGGCAGAAGCACCTACTATCGTACCTCGCGAACATCTACCGTCAATGTCCTCGAGCCCCGACCCCCCTTGAGCGAGACGTCGTGCGTTATGGAGCGCCGCTACACTTCCAAAATGTGACGAGAGCTCGGGCCCCGTAGGCGCAAGGCTGGCTCTCGGCGCTGCCTCATTTGGCGACGTTCTGTCGTCAAGCAAGATCGCGATGTCTCGTCCTCGTTTTCCGGGAGTGATGGCGATTCTGATCTTTGGCCTGGGGTGCACCAATTCGCTGTCGAGGGGCGGAGGAGGAGCCGCTGGAGGCGGACAGGCAGGCATCGGGTTGCAGGGCGTCGGTGGAACCACAACCGGCGGCGAGGCAGGGACCAGCGTCGGCGGCAGCATGGGCGGAGGCTCGCCGATCGTCGACAGCGCCGCCTCTGATTCCGCCGCGCAAGGTGAAGCCGGCGCTGATGGCTCCGCGAGCGACGAGCCGAGCGACGCGCCGCCGACCGCGGACGGGCCGTCGCAGGGGGCGCTCCCGAGCGCCGGGTGTGGGGTGCAACCCGCACAGCCGCTTCAGATGTTCGTCGAGAAGAAGACGATCGTGGGCACGCAATCGCGCGTCTACCGCGTCTGGTTGCCGTCGGGGTACGACCCGCGGCGGCCGTATCGCACGATCTTTCTCGGGCACGGGTGCGGCGACAACAACGGGTGTAACGACTGCGGTCCCGCGGGCACGCCGTTTCCTGGCCTCGAGAAGGTGGCCGACGCGATCCTCGTCGCGATGGTCGCCGCCGGGAGCTGCTTCGACAACGGCAACGGAACGCCGAGCTCTCCCGAGCTCCTCTATTTCGACCAGGCGCTCAAGGAAGTGTCGGCGGGCTTCTGCGTCGATCAATCGCGCGTGTTCGTCGGTGGCTTCAGCAGCGGCGCGTGGGTCACGCACCTCATCGGCTGCGCGCGCGCGGGCAGCGGTCCAGGGAAGGTGCGCGCGCAGATCACGGCCACGGGCGAGTGGCCGAACCCTCCGGCTTGCACGGGCCCGGCAGCCGCGCTCATGGCTCACGACATGAACGACACCAACAACCCCTTCGCGGCGGGGGTGGTCGCTCGCGACCACATCCTGCAAACGAACAAGTGCGGCACGACCACCATCCCCTACAGCTACGACGGCGTCACGCCCGCGAGCGCGAGCACCGGGAATTGCGCCGTGACCTCTCCAGGCTGCCAACCGTGCGTGGAGTACCAGGGCTGCATGCCCGGCTATCCGGTCATCTGGTGCCCGACCAAGGGCAACAATCCGTCGCACTCGAGGCAGGTGCCGATCACGACCGTGGGGCTGTGGAGGTTCATCTCGCAGTTTTGACGGGCACAGGCTCGGGGACTCATCTCTGCACGGACCCCACGCGCCGCAGCGGGTCTATTCGCAAATACCCCGGCGCGGTCCGACCTCCGTGTTTGCAATCGGGTTACACCCTCAAGCACGGCCGCGTTGTGCCGATGCCCTCTTCGGGGCCCCAACGTGATACGTCTGATCTTGAAGAGACGCCCGGTTAGAGGTGCGTCCGTGATCGGAAGCTGACTTTCGTCAATGCCGCAGACGTCACCGACCCCACGCCCGGGACGCGATAGCGTCCGCGCGCGCACAATCGCGGTGGCCGTCTCGCTGACGGCCATCGGCGGCGTCTCGTCTTGCAACTCGTCCGCGCCCTCGAGCGGGCAGCCCGTGCTGAGGCAGGTCGTCGGCGCGGCCGGCGGGCAGGTCTCGACGGCGAACGGCAGCTTCAAGATGCAGGTCCCGCTCGGCGCGCTCAGGCAGGACACCGCCATCACGATTCGCACCGACCCTCCCGCGGTCGGCGCCTTCGGGCCCGTCTACGAGGTCGGCCCGACCGGGACACAGTTCCAGCGCGGCGTGACCCTGTCGCTCAGCTTCGCCGGCGTCGACTTCGGTGGCGCCGACCCCGATAGTCTCCACGTCGCGACGCTCTCGGGCGGCCGGTGGGTTCCGGTGACGTCCACCACCGATCGTGTGAGCTTGGTCGTCACGGGGCAGATCACGCACCTGTCGCCATGGACCCTCATCGTGTACACCGGCGTCGTCCCGCCGGGACCCGAGGCGGGGACGGGCGGCGACCTGGACGCCGGCACGGGAGGTGACGTCGCCGCCGAGGCCTTGAGCGACGCGCCGGAAGGGGGGCACGACGAGGGCGCCGCCGGTTCGGGCGGCGCGGCGGGCGGCGGTGGAGCGGGAGGAGGCGGTCAAGCCGGCACGGGTGGCGCCGGCCAAGGCGGCGCCGGCGCGGGTGGTCAGAGTGGCGTCGCGTGGAGCGCGGGTGCGGGCGGCACCGGAAGTCAGAGTGGCGCGGCGGGCGACTCCGGCCAGGGCGGCGCCGGAGGTCAAGGCGGCGGCGCGCAGGATGACGCCGCGACCGACGCTTCGTCCGATTCTTCGCCCAGTCCCTCGTCCGATGCAGACACGACCGACACCGGCGCGTTGGACGGTGGCGTCGCTCCCGACGCCGGCGCGGTGTGACTCGCCCACTCGCGCACGACACCTTCGCGTCGGTCTTCGACGGCCTCCGGTGACTTGGGCTTCCGGCACTTCGGCGTGGGTGTGGGTGACGCGCCCGCGCTCCTCGTGTCCAACTGAGGGCGCGCTTGACGCCGGCCGCGCAAGTGAGACTCTTGCGCCATGGAGCTCGAAGAGTTGAACCAGGACGAGCGCACGGCGCTCGTGGGTCTCATGAAGTTGACGGTCCTGTCCGACGGCAACGTGTCGCAAGAGGAGCTCGAGGACATCGAGGATCTCGTGGACGCCTTCGGCGAGGAAGCCTACGAAAGCACGCTCGACGCGTTCGAGAAGCGCTTCGCGGACGCGGAGGGCTTCAAGGCCTTCCTCGCGAAGATAGGCCGCCAAGACGCGCGCGAGCTCATCTTCGGCACGATGCTCGAGGCGGCGGGCTCCGAGGCCATCGAGGGCCGCGAAGCCGAGCTCCTCGACTGGCTCGCCAAGGCCTGGAACATCAAGATCCAGATCGAGGACGAGCCCGAGACGGTGTAGCTGCCGGCGCGGGTGGTCAGCGCGCGTACGGCTCGGGGCCTGCGACGACGACCCAGCAAACCATTGAGGAGCATCAGGGCAGCCAGCCCACATCCAAGTTCGCTTCCGTTTGCTCCAGCTACGCTGCAACCGCCACCCCCGCTTGATCGAGGGACGCCGGTACCAGCTGCTCCGGACCCAGTCCCAGATACACCAGCTGCGGCCGATCCGGCCGAACCTGTCGAGCCCGCGGCGCCCGTCACCGTTGCTCCGGCCTCACCACCGCTCCCAGTTGCTCCTCCCGAGCCTGAACCCGCGGCGCCCGCAGAGCCAACAGACCCGGCCACGCCGGATCCCGCGGAACCTGTATTGCCGGCGGCGCCAGTGTTCGGCTTGGCATCGGCGGCGTCGGGCGCTCCTCCGTCAGCGCCTGGTGAGAACGGCGGCATCGCCGGGTCGGCTGAGATCTTGAGGTCGGCGCAATGATGGTAGAAATATCCGCCGCCTGGGTTAAAGCCGTGAGGCTCCATGAATTCGATGACTTGAAGGGTGCACTTTGCACACGTCACGTTGGGGAGCATGAGCGCAATCTGATAGATCTGGTTGCCTGCGCCAGCTTGTGGATGCGGAAAGAGGTTGTCGCCCAGGACGGGGAAAACGGGAGTGGCTTCGGAATCTGCATGGTCGGACGTCCCCGAGGGGTTACCGCTGGGCGGTAGTATTTTATTCGCGGCGTCATATACAACGTTGTCGACGGGGATCTCTGATCGCGAATTGATCGACAGAGCCGCGCGGTAGAAGCCGCCGTGGCGAACTGTTTCCTGCAGCTTCAACATGATCGTATGACCACCCTGAGCGGCGGTTGGCGTCATTGCTGAAGCAGTGTCGGGTCCGCAGGGGGGCGCGCCTTTCCCTTGGCTCGTATCGGCGGGATTGGTCGGCGGCGGCGACATGAGCACGAAGTGCGCTTGGGCCGTTGAGCTGAGGCCGAGCAGGGCGATAGAAGAAGTCAGTATTAGTGTCCGCATCTCGAACCTCCATGGTGGGCGTAGAGCTTGTGGAGCGGGCCCATTTGGACTCTATCTCGATTCAATCGAATGCCAATGCGGCGCGCCGATTTGCGACGCGCCACGACGGAGTGCTTCCTGGAGCTGTTTTGGGTCAAACTTAGTGTAGGGGCCGCAGTTTTTGCAGCCGCGAGGCCGCGGCGTCGAGGGTCTCGTCTCGTTTTGCGAAACAGAACCTCGCGAGGGGCGGGGCGGTCTTGGGATCGGCGTAGAAGACCGACGTGGGGATGGCGGCGACGCCGACCTCGGCGCACAGGTGGCGGCAGAAGGCGATGTCGTCGGGGAAGCCGAATGCGGTCGTGTCGGTCAGGAGGAAGTAGGCGCCTTGCGTCGGCATGGGCGCGAGGCCGGCGGCGCGCAGGACGGCGGTGAGGCGGTCGCGGCGCGCCGTGTAGGCGGTGCGGAGCTCGGCGTAGTAGCCGTTGGACTCGGCGAGCGCGAGGCCTTCGGCGAGGGCCTCTTGGAATGGGACGGAGCCAGTGAAAGTCACGAATTGATGGACGCTCCGGATGGCGCGCGTCAGGCGGTCGGGGGCGATGGACCAGCCGACTTTCCAGCCGGTCACGCTGAAGGTCTTGCCCATGCTGTCGATCGTGATCGTGCGGTCGCGCATGCCGGGCAGGGTCGCGATGGGGAGGTGGTCGGCGCCGTCGAAGGTGATCTCGGAGTAGACCTCGTCGGTGATCACGAGCGTGTCGTGCTCGTTGCAGAGTTCCGCGAGCTGCTCGAGCTCCTCGCGCGCGAAGACCTTGCCGGTCGGGTTGTGGGGCGTGTTCAGGATGACGGCGCGCGTGCGTGCGCCGAAGGCGGCGCGCAGCTCGTCGGGGTCCCAGCGCCAGTCGGGTGGGCGCAGCGCCACGGGGCGCGCTATGCCGCTCGCCATGACGATGTCGGGGACGTAGGCGTCGTAGGTGGGCTCGAAGACGATGACCTCGTCACCGGGCTCGACGACGGCGAGGAGGGCGTCGTGGAGGAGCTCGGTCGCGCCACTCGCGACGGTGATCTCCGTGTCGGCGTCAACCGCGACGCCGTGCAGGCGCTCCCAGCGCGCCGCGAGCGCAGCGCGCAGGCGCGGCTGGCCGGGGGCGGGCGCATATTGGTTGCAGTCCTCGCGGATGGCGCGCATGGCCGCTTCCTTGATGAAGGAGGGCGCCGCGAAGTCGGGGAAGCCCTGGCCCAGGTTGACGGCGTCGTGCGCCGCCGCGAGCGCCGTGATCTCCGTGAAGATCGACGTGCCGAAGCTCCGGGTGCGCCGCGCCGGGCCGCTCATCGGGCAGGTATAGCGCGGACGCCGTGCGGGTGTCTAACGCGTCAGCGCGGCCAAGCGGGCGGTCGGTCGTTCAGTTCGCTGCGGCGACGCTGAGGACGAGGGCCGCGCCGACGACGACGCCGATGGCCGTCATGAGCGGCCAGCGGTCGCGCGCCCAAGCGAGCGGGTCGTCGCGGAAGGTCGCGCGCGCCGGCGGCGGCGCCGCGAGGATCGGGGCGGGCGTGTCAGGCGGCGCCGCGACGGCGACGGGCGGCGGCGCGCCGCCGGCGAGCAGGACCTGCTGAATGCGGCGCGCCTCCTCGTCGAGGCGCATGACGGCGGCGTCGAGAGCGCCGTGCTCGTCACGCGTCGTCGAGACGAGCGCGGCGTCGCGCTTCGCGCCCGACAGGTCGACGAGACGCAGCTCGATCTGCGCGCCCGGGCCCGGCTTTCGCTCCGCGACGAGCGCGAACAGCGCGCCCATGCGGCGCGCGTGGTCGGCCGCGATGCGATCGTCGAGCGTGAGCGCCGCGCGCGGCGGGATCGCCTCGTCGACGGTCGGCGCGCCGACCGCGAGCCGCTTGCCCCAGGGCGCGCGGCCGAGCTCCTCGACGGCGAGGAAATGCTCGCCGTACGTCACGTCGTGAAAGGTGACGCCGCCCGCGACGCGCGCGGGCGCCGCGCCGTCCATGCTCACCGTCGCGTCGGCGTCGCCGCGCACGGCGAGCGACGCGCGCGGTTGCTGGCGCGCCTCGGCGACGGCGCGCGCGAAGTCGGCCACGACCTGCGGCGGGACCTCGCGCGGGTTGAGCGCGCGGTCAGGCGCGAGCACGGCGGCGCGCGCGTAATCCGCGAAGGCTTGCGCGCGCGCCGCGCTCATGGCCGCCCCGTCGGTGGCCGCGAGGGCCTTCCAGTCGGCGCGCGCGACCGCCATACCGCGGTAGAGGAAGACGTCGGCGAGCTCGTTCCTCGTGAGGCCCGCGCCGCCCGTCGCGTCGAGCTCGGCGATGACGCCCTCGAGATCCGCGAGCGCCTCGTCGAAGGCGAGCCTGAGCGCCTTGGTGACGGCCGACTTCAGGAGCATGGGCGCCCGCGGCGCCGGCGCCGCGGGGACGTCGATGATCTCGAGCGGCGCGAGCTTGTAGCGCGCCGTCGCCGCCGCGAAGGCCCGGCGCGTGAAGTCGTCCTCCGCGAGGTCGGGGAGCTTCGAGTAGATCGGGTGCACGAGCGGCCGTTCGGAATTTGCCGCGAAGGCCGGACGCGCGCCGAGCGCCGCCAGCGCCGCCGTCAGGACGGACAAAAAGCAGAGGGGCCGCATCTCGGGATTGTTCTCCCAGGATCCGCCCCCGTCAAACTTCGCGCTCGGATCAGACGGTCGTTTTGACCTTGAACGAGCGCTTGATCATCCCGAACCAGAAGCCCAGACCGATGATGCTGACGACGAGCAGCACCGGGAAGCTCATGGCGCTGAAGTGCGTGGCGCCCACCATGCCAAAGAGCATCGGGCCCGAGGCGTAGGTGTTGAAGCGCGAGGCCTTGCCGGCCGTGGCCGCCAGCTTGGCGGCGTCCGGGTGGGGCGTGCCCGCCGCCATGCCGCCGAGGATCTTCTTCTGGCGCGGCCAGATCACGAACCAGACGTTGAACCACATGATGATGCCGAGGACCATGCCGAAGGAGATCCACATCCCTCGGCCCGTGACGCCGCCCTCGGGGTACGTCATGTTGTGCTCGGGCGCGACGTAGTGCCAGACGTAGAGACAGAGCCCGAGGATGAACGTGTACATGGCGCTCCAGCGGAACCACCAGAAGGCGCGCAGCAGCAGCGCCGGGTTCACCTTGAGCTTGAGCTCTTTATCGAGGCCGCCCTGGAAGGGGACGTTGACGAGGTTGAAGAAGTAGAGGTGCCCGAGCCAGATGATGCCGAACACGACGTGGGCCCACCGCAGGAGGTAGGGAATCATTGCTGGGCTGGTCAGCGCGTCCATGGTGTCTCCTTTGCGCCCATGGCGTACCACCATTGGCGCGCGCGGGAAAGCTTAGACCTTCGCCGGTCCGGCCTTCAGGAGCGCTGAATCAGCGCGTTCGCCACGTCCGGGGCGCGCTTGCACTCGAGCAGCGCGCGGAGCACGAGCGGCACGACGATCGTCGCGTCCGACTCGATGACGAACATCGGCGTCTCGGCGGTCAGCTTGTCCCAGGTGATCTTCTCGTTCGGCGTCGCCCCCGAGTACGAGCCGTAGGAGGTCGTCGAGTCGGAGATCTGGCAAAAGTAGGCCCAGGGCTGGGCCGGCCGCTCGAGGTCGTACTTGATCGACGGAACGACGCAGATGGGGAAGTCTCCGGCGATGCCGCCGCCGATCTGGAAGAAGCCGACGCCGGCGCCCCCCGATAGCTCGCGGTACTGATCGTAGAGGGCGCCCATGTACTCGATGCCCGACTTCGCTATCGCGGCGCTGCATTCACCCAGCTTGACGTGCGACGCGAAGATGTTACCGAAGGTCGAGTCCTCGTAGCCGGGGACGACGATGGGAAGCTTGGCGACGGCGGCCGCCAGGAGCCAGCACTCGTCGGCGGGGCCCTTGTGCAGCTCGGGGCCGATGGTCTGGATGAGCTCGTAGAAGTATTCGTGCCAGAACCGCCGCTCGCTGCGCTCGGAGGCCCGCTTCCACATGGGCACGATGTACTTCTCGACGGCTCGGAAGGCCTCGTCCTCGGGGATGCTCGTGTCCGTGACCCGCCGCATCCGGTCGTTGAGGATCTTCGTGTCGTCACTTTTGTTGAAGTAGCGGTAGTCGGGGAAGTCACGGTAGTGGTCGTGCGCGACCAGACGGAAGAGCGACTCTTCCAAGTTGGCCCCCGTGACCGACATCCCGTGGATCAGGCCCGCGCGAATCGCCGGCGCGAGCGTGATGCCGAGCTGCGCGGAGGACATCGCCCCCGCGACCGCCCAGAACATCCGACCGCCGCTCTCGATGTGACGCCAGTACGCAATCGTGGCGTCACGCGTGGCGCGCGCGTTGAAGTTCTTGTAGTCGCGCAAGAGGAGCTCGAGGACGGGTAGATTGGTCGGGAGCCCGGTCGTCATGATTTGGTCTCGCTGGGCCGATGGCAGAGCGGACCCGAAGGTAGCACGGTCGAGCGCGGGTCCATCGACGCCGCGACGGCCGGCACCGAGAAATCTCGTCGCCGTGCTATACGCTAGTGCGCCCGATGGTCTCCGGTCCCCAGCGCCCCGTCCCCCTTTGTGTTCTATGGACCGTGTGCGCTGCCGCCGGCTGCGCCGAGCAGGCCGCCGTGCCGGCCAACGGTCCGGCCGCCGTCGCGGTCCAGGGGACGCCTGCGCCGCCGCTGCGCGCCGTGCGCATCGACCCGCTGTCGGGCGGTGGGGCCGCGCGGCCCGCGGGGCTCACGGCGCTCGAGGCCGAGCTGCGCCGGGGAATGACGGCGCTCATGGCCAAGGGCAAGCCGGCGCCTTACTTCATCGAGGACGAGGCCTACGACAAGAGCGAGGTCGTGATCTCGGCGAGCCAGGGGGCGCTCGTGCAATCGTCGGCGCGGCGCGCGCGCATCCTCGACACCGACGTGCGCGTGGGCGACTACAAGCTCGACTCGACGCACATCATCCGGTCGAGCGAGTTCGACTTCTCGTCGGTGCTGGGCGGGCACCCGGCGGCCTTGCCGCTCGACGACGACGCGGGCGCGCTGCGCATGGTGGCCTGGGGCGAGTTCGATCGGCGCTACAAGGACGCGGCCGAGCGCTACGTGAAGATCCTCACCCAGCGCACGCTCAAGGTGGCCGAGGAGGATCCCTCCGACGACTTCTCGCGCGAAAAGCCCGTGACTTACGTCGGCCCACGCGCGGAGATCGCGGTCGACGTGCCGGCCTGGGAGAAGCGGGTGCGGGATCTCTCGGCGCGCTTCCGTGGGCAGGGTGAGGTGCTCGACTCGCAGGTGACCTTGCAGGTCGTGTCGAGCACGCGCTGGGTCCTCGACACCGATGGAACGGTCGTGCAGGCCGGGCGCAACTACGTACGCGTCTTCGCCGAGGCCAACGCGCGCGCCGACGACGGCATGGAGCTGGAGCGCTTCGAGACCTTCGACGCCGCCTCGTTCGCGTCGCTCGCGAGCGACGCCGAGATGGACCGCGCCATCGACAGCATGATCGCCGACCTTCGGGCGCTGCGCCGCGCCCCGCTCGCCGACCCGTTCATCGGCCCAGCCATCCTCGAGGGCCGCGCCGCCGGCGTGTTCTTTCACGAGATCTTCGGTCACCGCGTCGAGGGTCACCGGCAGAAGAACGACGAGGAGGGCCAGACCTTCGCCAAGAAGATTGGCGAGCCGATCATGCCGAGCTTCATCTCGGTCTACGACGACCCGACGCTCGCGCGCGTCGGGGACGTCGATCTCAACGGCTTTTACCGCTTCGACGACGAGGGCGTCGTCGCGCAGCGCGCCTCGCTCGTCGACGGTGGCGTGCTCAAGGGCTTCTTGCTCTCTCGCTCGCCCACGCGCGGTTTTCACCAGTCGAACGGCCACGGACGGCGGCAGGAGGGCCGCGCCGTCGTCTCGCGCCAGGGCAACCTGGTCGTCGAGCCCAAGGTCACCGTGCCCGTCGCCGAGCTGCGCCGCCGCCTGCGCGAAGAGGCCCAGCGCCAGGGCAAGCCCTACGGGCTCCTCTTCCGCGACATCTCGGGTGGCTTCACGAACACGGCGCGCGGTGGGCCGCAGGCCTTCAAGGTGCTCCCGATCCTCGTCTACCGCGTGTGGGTCGACGGACGCCCCGACGAGCTCGTGCGCGGCGCGGATCTCGTCGGCACGCCGCTGTCGGCCCTCTCACGCATCCTGGCGGCGTCGGACGACTACCAGACCTTCAACGGCTACTGCGGCGCCGAGTCCGGCTTCGTGCCCGTCTCGGCGACGAGCCCGAGCCTGCTCGTCCAGCAGATCGAGATCGAGCGGCGCGACAAGGGCAGCGACAAGCCGCCCATCCTCCCGCCGCCGCCCATGGCGCCGGCGCCGGCGAAGGCAGGTGCGCCATGAGGATCGCGCGCCTCACCTGCGCGGCCGCGTGCCTGTCGCTCGCGGGCACGGCGCCGCGCGCGGGCGTGCGCGTCGACGACGCGGCCGTGCGGGCCGCCATGCGCGAGGAGCTCGCCCGCTCGACGGCGGAGCTCCGCCTCGGCGACGAGCCGCGGCCGTATTACATCGCCTACACGATCTCGGACGCCGAGCAGGCCACGGTGAGCGCGACGTTCGGGGCCGTCACGGCGGCGCACGCCTACCGGGGCCGGCTCCTGCGCACGGACATGCGGGTGGGCAGCCCCGCCTTCGACAACACGAACTTCGAGCCGGGCGCCAAGGTCGACGCCCTGCCCGAGGAGGACGACTACGCGGCGCTCCGGCGCGAGCTTTGGCTGCGCAGCGACGAGGCCTACAAGGCGGCGCTCGAGCTGCTCGCGCGCAAGCGCGCCGCCGCGGCCGGGCAATCGGGGGGTGAGGAGGATCCGGCGGTCGGCGACTTCTCGAGCGAGCCGCCCGGCAAGCTCGAGATGCCTTTCCCCGCGGGCGAGGTGGAGCCCGAGGCGCTGCGCGCCGCCGTCGTGAAGCTCTCGGCCGTCTTTCGCGACTATCCGGCCATCACGAACGCGCGCGTCACGGGTACGTACGCCGTCGTGCGCCGGCGAATGGCCTCGAGCGAGGGCGCGTGGGTCGACGACGCGCAGCGCACGGTGCGACTCGACGTCGTCGCCGAGACGCAGGCCGACGACGGCATGAAGCTGCGCGACTTCGTGCCCTTCAATGCGCTCGAGCCCACCGGACTGCCACCCGTCGCCGAGATGGAGAAGGCCGCGCGCGCCATGGCCACCGAGCTCGTCGCCATGCGCACGGCGCCGGTGGCCGAGTCGGGCGCGGGCGCGGTGCTCTTCGAGGGCCTGGCGTCGGCGCAGCTCACGAAGCTGTTGCTCGCCGATCACCTCGCGGGGACGCCGCCCTCGAAGACGGCCACGGCCGCGAGCGACGACGGCGGCCAGCAGAGCGCGCTCGCCACCAAGCTCAAGCAAAAGGTGGCCGCGCCGCTGCTCTCGGCCGTCGATGATCCCCTGCTCGCGAAGGGGCCGGGCAAGGTGCCCCTCTTCGGCGCCTACCGCGTCGACGACGAGGGCGTCCCGGCCCAGCGGGTCTCGGTCGTCGAGCACGGCGTCCTCGCCGGATTGCTCATGACGCGCACGCCGCGCCAGGAGATCGTGCACTCGAACGGCCACGCGCGCGCGCCGCGCTTCGCGGGGCCGCACGCCCACGTCGGCACGCTCGTGCTCTCTGCCAAGACCGGGCTCCCGCGCAAGGGTCTCCTCGGCGAGCTCGCGCGTATCGCCAAGGGCGGCGGCGTCACGACCTACGTCGTGCGGCTGCTCGACGACGGCTTGCTGCCCGCGGGCGATTCGGACGACCTGTTGTCGATGTTCTCGTTCGGCGCGGGGGGGGGCCACGGCCCGCCGCCCGTGCGCCCGCTCGTCGTCTATCGCGTCGACAAGGGCAAGGAGACGCTCGTGCGTGGCCTCGCGCTCGAGGATCTGCAGCCGCGCTCGCTCAAGGACGTCACGGCCGCGGGGCGGGACGCCTTCGTCTACAACTACATCGACGAGGGCAACGGCTTCGCGGGCGTCCCGACGACCATCATCGCGCCGTCTTTCGTCATCTCGGACGTCGACATCCGCCGCCTCACGGGCAAGAACCGCAAGCCGCCGCTGTACCCCCCGCCGGGCCTGGCGGTCGCACCCTAGCGCACGGAATTCCAGACTCGGGTAAGTTATCCCCATGGCCGCCCGCGTGCAGTTCACGGTCGACGAGGTCGAGGCGATGATTCCCGCGCTCGAGCGGATCTTCGTGCAGGTGCTGCAGCTGCGGGCGGGGCTCCACGCGCTCGGTCAGAAGCTTGACCGCGCGGGCTTGAGCCCGAGCCGCGACGGCGAGGCCGACAACGACGCCGGCCCCCCGGCCGTTCGGCAAGCGAGGGCGGTCTTCCAGGGGCTCGACGAGGCGCTCAACGACGAAATCGAACGCATCCAGGCGCTCGGTGGCCAGGTCAAGGACATCGAGCTCGGGCTCGTGGACTTTCCGAGCACGCGCGACGGAGAGGAGATCCTCCTCTGCTGGAAGCTCGGTGAGAAGAGCATCGGTTACTGGCACGCCGTCGACGGGGGCTTTGCGTCGCGTCGCCCGATCGACGCGCAGATCTCGAGCGCGCCCTCGCGGCTGGACTAGACCGTGCCGTCGTCGGAGCCCGAGCTGCGCGCCGCCGTCGAGGCCCTGCTGCGCGCCGCGGGGTTGGATCCCGGCGCGGCCGATCTGCGCGACACGCCCGCCCGCGTCGCGCGCCTCTGGCAAGCCGAGTTCCTCGCGGGCTACGAGATGGATCCCGCCGCGATCCTCGGCGAGCCGGTTACGGGCGAGGTCGACCCGGACGTCGTCGTCGTGGGCGGCCTGCGCTTTCACGGTATGTGCCCGCATCACCTGCTGCCGTATCGGGGAATCGCGCACGTCGCCTACATCCCGCGCGGCAAGCTCGTGGGGTTCGGCCGGCTCGCCGAGCTCGTCGAGTGCTTCACGAAGCGGCTGACGCTGCAGGAGCGCGCGACGCACCAGGTGGCCGAGGCTCTTGTCACGCACCTCGGCGCGGGCGGCGCCGGCTGCGTCATCGAGGCCGAGCAGATGTGTCTCGCGATTCCCGGCGAGAAGCACGCGCAGTCGGGCGTCGTCACGAGCTCCTTCGTGGGCGAGATGCGCGAGCGCCCCGACCTCAAGGCCCGCCTGCTCGAGGCCGCCAACCTGGGAGGGCGCGCCCGGTGACGCCGTCGTCGAAGACTTCCCGCGAAGGTTCGTTCGAGGGCACGGGGACGTTTTCTCTCGCCGGCAAGCTCGCCGTCGTGACGGGCGCGTCGCGCGGCATCGGGCGCGCCGTGGCCGCGGCCCTCTCGGGAGCCGGTGCCGTCGTCGCGGGTTGCGCGCTCCACGCGGCGCCCGGCGTCGAGTCGTGCGACGTGCGCCTGTCCGATGACGTCGCGCGCTTCGGCGAGGACGTGTGCCGCCGCCTCGGCGTCCCCGACATCCTCGTCAACAACGCGGGCACCGTCGTGCGCGCCCGGCTCGACGAGCTCCCCGTCGAGGCCTGGGACGACGTCGTCGACGCCAACCTCAAGGGTACGTTCCTCGTGACGCGCGCGTTCTTGCCGATGATGCGGGCGCGCGGCACCGGTCGCATCATCAACATCGCCTCGATCGCGGGCCGACAGGGCACCGCGGAGCTCACCGCCTACTGCGCCGCCAAGCACGGCGTGGTCGGCCTCACGCGCGCCCTCGCCGAGGAGCTGCGCGGCGACGGCATCGTCGTGAACGCCGTGTGTCCCGGCTCGGTGGACACCGACATGCTGCGCGTCGGACGCCCCGGCGCCGAGGCCGACATGTCGCCCGAGGACGTCGCGCGCGTGGTCCTCTACCTCGCGGCCCATGCCCCGTCGGCGATGACGGGCTCGTGCGTGGATGTCTTTGGCTGAGCCCATCCAGTTCGCGAGCGGCTCCAGCGACGAGGATCTCGCGATCGCGTTGCGCCGCCTGCCCATGTTTCCGCTCCCGGGCGTCGTCCTCCTGCCGCACGCGCTGCTCCCGCTGCACATCTTCGAGGAGCGCTATCGCGCCATGACGCGCGACGTGCTCAAGGGCGCGCGCTTCCTGGCCGTGAGCCTCATCGCGCCCGGCGAGCCCGAAACCGCCGAGCGCCCCGCCGTCGCGCGCGTCGCCGGCGTGGGCGAGGTCATGATGGCGCACGAGCTCGCCGACGGGCGCTTCAACCTCGTGCTGCGGGGACGCGCCCGCATCCGCATCGACGCGGAGCTCGCGACGGCCCACCCGTATCGCGAGATCGCGGCGAGCATGCTGCCCGATCTGCCCGCGCTCGATGGCGCCGAGCTGCGCGACGCCGATCAGTCGCTGCGCGCGCTCGTGGGCCAGCTCGCCGACGCCATCCCCGACGGCGGCGAGATCCTGCGCCAGGTCGTGGCCGCGCAGGAGACCCCGGCGGAGCTCGTCGACGTGCTCACGGCCCAGCTCGTCTCCGACCCGGCGCTCCGCCAGCGCCTGCTCGAGACGCGCGAGATTGAGCGTCGCATCGAGCGCGTGTCGGCGGAGGTCGTCGCGCTGACGTCCCGCATCGCGCCGCCGGGCCCGGTCAACTGAGCGAAATCTCCCTCTGCGGGCGTGAAAAGGCTAGACGCGCCCGTTTTCGCGGCGCTCGCGGAGGGCGCAGCGGGGGCCGGCGACCGGAGCGGCCGGAGCGACAGGTCGCGCCAGTTCGGGCGGCGGAGGCTGCGCGATCGCGGATGCGGCGCCCGACCCTCTGGCAGGACTTCTCGCTGTCGTGGCGGTTGCAGCTCATTTGGCTCGCCGACGTCTGCGCTGACCGGCATCGGCGGACCCGCCCCGCCACGCGGATCGAGTCTCCCCGTCCACCTTCGGCAGCGCTTGCCCGCGATTGCGATCGCCGTCAGCCCTGATCGTGGTCGATCTCCACGCTGTCCTCATGATTGGAAGTGGTTCCGTTGTCGCGCGTGCGGACGCGCGCGAGCTGACGAAAGCGGATCGCGTGGTGCAGCCAGACGCCCGCGAAGCCGATGAAGATCGACAGGAGCGCCCAGGCGGCGGGGGGCGCGCCGGCGCCGATGGCGACGAAAAGCGAGGCAGCAGCCGCGAGCGACCAGACCAGCTTGAGGCGCAGCATCGCGCGGTAGACGTCGACGCCGGCGTCGCGCCCCAGGAAGGACTGAGCTCCGATGGCGAGGAGCGCCGCGCCGACGAGCCGCGCCGACACGGAGTCGACGCACGTCCAGCCGAGCCGGCGCAGCACGAGCTCCGGGGCCGCGAGCAGCGGCAGGCCCGCGGCGAGGTCGACCAGCGCGTGCGCCACGAACCAGGCGCGCAGCGTGCGGGGAACCCCCATGTCCCTTCGTCTATCACCGACCCGCGCTTCTGTCGCGCGGGTCGCGGCAGTTGCCCCACGCGCGGGCCGTGTATAGTTCCCCGCCATGGCATCTCCTCGCCGCCGTCGGATCGTCCAAGTGCCCCTCGTGCTCGCGCTCGGCGCGGCGTTCTTCGCGGCGCCCCGCGCCGAGGCCAAGCGCTCGCGCGGCAAAGCGCCCGCCGCGAGCACCGTCGACTGCAAAAAGGACACGGATTGCGTCGCGGTCGTCGACGACTGCTGCCCGTGCAGAGAGGGCGGCAAGCAGCGCGCCATCCCAAAGAAGGACCAGGCCGGCTACGAGAAGGATCGTCGCAAGCGCTGCAAAGGCACGGCCTGCACCGAGGTGATGTCGCAGGACGCGACGTGCGAGCAGAAGCCGTTCTGCGCCGCCGGTATCTGCGAGCTCGGCGAGCCCGCCGCCGCGCCCTGAACCCTCTGCGGGCTATTTCGCGCCGCCGCGCGTTGCGCTCACCGCGTCCACGAACGTCAAGGCGAGCGACATACCCTGCTCGAGCAGGGGCTCGGCCTCTATGAAGCGGCGCGGGATCGTCCCGGTCGCCTCGAGGCGCGGGTCCATCGTCAGGACGGCCTGGGTCGCGCCCACGCTCGAGGAGACCTCCCAACCGAACCAGGCCCCGCGCGCCGCGCCCTCCACGGCGATCCACCAAGGTGACCCGAGCGGGGTCGCGGCACGCCAGGTGGCGTCGAAATCGACGAACGGGATGCCGTCCTCGACGCTGACCGTCGCCGCCGACGTGGCGGTCGCCGGCATCGGTCGCACGTGACGCCACCCGGGGAACGCGCCCCAGCTGCGGGGCGCCGCCAGCCGAGCGACGAGGGCGGCCGGCGCCTCCCGCGACTCGACGCTCACTGCCACGTTCGCGAGGCGGCCCGACGGCGCGACGTTCACGAGCGCGACGGCGCCGCGCGCCGCGAGGGGCGCGAAGGCTGGCCGAAACAGCGCGCGTCCGTCCGGCTGGCCGGGTAGGGGCGCAGCGGGCGGCGTCGTGGGACGAAAGGCTGCGGCGTCGTGGGGGTGCTCGGCGCGCGACGTCGTCGCACGCAACACCACCCACGCGGCCGCGGAGAGCGCGGCCGGCTCGCCCCAATCGCTGCGCGCCATGATCCGGCGCAGGAAGAAGCTCGAGCGCGCGACGTCGAGGCGCGCGTCGAGCGTGACGGTGGTGTGTCCGTCGGCGCGCGGCGCGACGTCGAAGACGAGGCGGCCGGGGCTGAAGTCGCCGTCGGTGAGGGCCAGCTCGAACCCGCCGGCGCGGGGGCGGAGCTCCAGCGTGCCCGACAGGTTGAACAGCGGAATCTCGAGCTCCCAAGCGACGACGCGCGTGGCGCCGCGTTGGCCGATCTCCTCCGAGCGCACGAGCGAAGGGAGGAGGGCCCGGTAGTGCCCCTGGTCGCCGAGAACAGCGAGGACGGTTGCCATGGACGCGTCCGTGACGGTCGCGGCGCGGATGTGCGGCGTGCGTGGCGGCGCTGGCAGCTCGAAGGCGACGACGTCGCCGCCCCCGGCGGCATCGAGGGCCGCGACGAGCTCGGCGTCGGGCGCGGCGTCGGCGTGGCGCGCCTGGCCGAGGAGGGCGGCCGCGCCGGCGACGAAGAAGGCGAGGCCGCGTCGCCGTCGCCGTCGTCTCATGCGGCCCTCAGCTCTTCTTCTTGATGAGGTGGCCCGGCGGGATCGTTTTGCTGGGCGGCACGGGGCCGGGCGTGCGGCCCGACGAGAGCTCGAGCACGTAGCGCTTGATCTCGTCGCGCGTCGTGGCCGACATCTGGTCGAAGCGCACGCCGATGTCGCCGTCGCCCGCGGGCCCGAGGTGCGCGACCGTGCCGGGCAGATGCAGCCGCTGCCCGTTCGGCAACGTGAGGATGATGTCGATGGCCGTGCCGAGCGGCACCTTCGAGCCAAGCGAGATGCGCATCCCGCCCATCGACAGGTTCACCGTGTAGACGCTCTGGAGCGCGCTCCAGGTCGTCAGGCGCACCTCGATGAGCGACCGCGAAGGGAGGCGCTCGTAGCGCCGCCGCTCGGCGGATCCCGATTTGTCCTCGTCGTCCACGGCCATGAGGCTCTCGACAACCGGCATTATTGCACAGACCGCAGGGGAGCTTAGAATTCGTGGCGTTGGCCGTGTATCGGCCCTGCGCACACTGTTTTTACTCAACCGCGCGCCCATTCCACCACGCCCACTCCACGGAGATGCTCAAATGAGAAGCCTCGTCCTCCCCACGCTGGCCGCCGCGACGCTCCTGGGCGTCGGTGCGCCCGCCTTGGCCGCCAAGCCGGTCAAGGTCACCCTCAACTTCATCACGACGGACGGCGTCGGGAAGCCCGCCGGTACCATCACCATCAAAGAGACCAAGGGGGGCGTCACCCTCGCGACTGACCTCAAGGGTTTACCGCCCGGCGAGCACGGATTCCATGTGCACGAGAAAGGGAGCTGTGATCCAGCCGACAAGGAGGGCAAGAAGACGGCGGGGCAGGCGGCGGGCGGTCACTTCGATCCCGAGGCGACGAAGGCCCACAAAGGCCCGGGCGGCGGCGGTCACAAGGGCGATCTGCCCAAGCTCGAGGCGACGGACAAGGGCGTCTCGAAGCAGAAGCTCGAGGTCAAGGGCCTGACGCTCGCCGACTTCACGGGCCACGCGCTCATGATCCACGCCGGCGGCGATAACTACGCCGACGCGCCCAAGCCCCTCGGCGGCGGGGGCGAGCGCATCGTCTGCGGCGTCATTCCGTAAGGGCCCTACGGTGACGCCGACATCGCGGCGTCGGCCCTCGGGGCCCGCCGCGTGAAGCGCCGCCGAAGCTTCTCGACAACGACGGGCTTGGCGTCCACCCATTCTTCGCGCGCCTGGGCGAAGAGGATGGGGGCGCGCTCCTTGAGGCGGCCGCGCAGGGCGTTCAGCGTCGCCGGGAGTCCTCGGGCGGCTTCGAGCGCGCGGGCGGCGAGGGCCTTGGCGCGCAGCACACGGATCTCGCCCTCGCTCTTGCCGATGTAGGGCGCGACCTCGGCGAGGCGGTCGGCGGCCGAGCCGGCGGCCGCGTGGGGAGAGCGGCGCAGGCCGGTCGCGAGGGCAGGGTGCGCGGCCAGGAACGCGCGCACGTCGTCGGGGCTCACGCCCAACCTGGCGCAGAGCTCGACGTACTCGCGCTGAGCCGCGAGGCGCGCCTTGAAGAGGAACATCTGGACGCGGCTCTGGACGTTGACCTTGCCGTCGCCCGAGGTCTCGATCGCGCAGAAGATGCTCTGTGGGTACTTGCTCGTGATGAGGCTCTGCACGCCGTCGGACACGCCCGACGACGGCATGCACCCGAAGGGCTTCACGGACAGCGTCATGTGCGCCTTGTTGTGCAGCACGTTGAGGATGAACTTGCCGACCTCCATGTGCCCTTCGCCGCCGCGCACGTTGTTGTCGTAGTAGGCATGCGCCGTCTGCGCGATCTGGTCCATGTCGGGCAGGTGGTAGCCGCGGTAGCCGATGGCCGCGCCGAAGGTGTGGAACGCGGCGCGGATCGCCGTGTCGGCCACGAAGAGGCCCAGCAGCTTTTTGCCAATGTTGACGTTCTTGAGGCCCTTGCGCGCCTCGTCGATGCCGCGGAGCTCCGCGCGGAGCTTCGTGTCGTAGCGGCCCTCCCACAGCATGAAGAGGAGCCAGTTCGTCACGAACTGGATGTCGCACTCGGCGCCCTCGCCCTCGAGGAAGCGCTGCAGCTGGTAATTGCCGTCGCCCTCGGTCGTCATGGCCCAGAACTCGCCGATGATCGACACGCGCGGCGCGGGGCGCGTCCAGTCGAGCTGGACCTTCCCGAACTCGCGCCGGCCGCGCAGCAGGGCCGCGAGCACCGAACCGCCCTCGACGAGCGCGTCGTTGACCCAGCGCTTCGTCAGCTCGATGGCGCGATCGGTGGCGCCGGCCTCGATCTCGAACGGGCGCAGGCGGTAGCCCATGCCGTTGATGACGTCGCCCGAGATGATGGCCTTGAGCAGCCCGAGGAAGAAGGCCGGGTTCATGGCCAGCCCCGCCTCCTCGCCCGTGGCCTGCTGCAGGCCGCCCTTCTGCTGGAAGAGCATGACGCGGAAGCCGTCGAAGCCGCCGTCGCGCAGCGCCTTGCGGTACTCCGTGGCGTACATGCCGAAGCGGCAGGGGCCGCAGGCGCCCGCCGTGAGGAAGACGTACTTGTCGACGACCTCGGAGGCGGGGATTTGATCGCGCGCGGCGCGCTCGGTGAGGAACTTCACGAGGTTCCCGACGGTGAAGTACGTCGGGTTGCACTGGCCGCGGTTGCCGAACTCCTTACCGTAGCGGAGCGCGTCGTTGGTCGGCGTCTCGATGACCTCGACGTTGTAGCCGAGGCCCGTGAGCGCCGCCTTGACGAGGTAGTCGTGCGCCGCCGTGAGCCCCGAGACGAGCAGCGTCGTGCCGGCGCGTTGGCTCTTCGTGAACTGCGGGTTCACCATCTCGTCGACCCAGTGCTTGGCGTTCACGTGGGGCGCCCCGACGCGCGTCGCCTCCTCGTCGAGCTTGCGCAGCTCGGCGTCGATGTCGAGCAGGCCATCGGTCTCGCCGAGAATCGGCAGCTTGAAGGGCTCGTGTTTCACCGTCGCCATCGCGGCCTCCTCGTCAGTTTGCGGCGCCCGCCGTCGAATTCGCGTTGCCCAGGGCGTCGATGCGCCCGTCGTCACGCTTGATGCCCAGCTTCAGGATGCCGGCTCGCTTCAGGTCTTCGCGGGCCGCCGCGGCGCGCTCGGCGTCGGAGGGACCTCGGCGAACGTTCTCGTAGGCCCGCACGCGCGCCGTGAGCTCCTCGATCTGCTGCGCGAGAGCGCCGTCGTGGTGCGAGCGCGCCGCGAGCTGCTCGGCCTTGAGCCGCAGCAGCGCCAGGCGCTTCTCGTCGATTTGATGCAGGAGCGCGCTCTTCCCCGCCGAGACGTCCTCGAGCCGCTCCTTGTGCAGCCCGAGGCTGTGCGCGTAGGTCTTGACGCGGATCTTGATCGAGCCGCCCGGCTTGTTGGCGTCGATGTCGTGGAGCGCCGAGTAGGGCGTCCCCGCCGCCGAGATGATGCTGTCGATGATCCCGTAGGTGGGCGCGTCGTGGCCGCACTTGAAGGACGACAGGTCGAGCACGACGACGTTCGGGTGATGGGCGGCGAACTTCGCGGCCCACACCTTCTGCGCCGAGTTCGAGGAGTAGTTCTCCGGCCAGACGTCGCCGATCTCGAGCGGCGTCGTGATGCGGCCCGACTTGAGATCCTCGGCGAAGTAGCGCGCCAGGTACTCCTCATCCTTGGGGATCGAGCGGATCGAGAGGACCGGGTAGCCGAGCACCTGGAACTCCTCGGGGATGGCGTGGTTGAGCCCGGGGTCGAGGTGATACGGGCGGCCGATCATGAGGATGGCGATGCGGTCGTCCTTCTCGACGGCGTCGAGGACGGCGCGGCCCTTGGCCTGCATGTCGACGTCGAGCTTCTCCATGGCCTTCCACGCCTCGTCGCACGCAAAGTCGGACTCATCCTCGGTGATCTCGAGGTGGGCCTGCAGGGACTGAAAGAGTTGCTTGCGGAGCAAATGCGGCTCGATCATCGAGCAGGCCGGATCGAGGTACTTGATCCCACGCTGCTCGAAGAAGTTCACCTCCTTGGTGAACGCCGCCTTGAGGACGTTGGGCGCGCCCGCCACGATGGGGCACGACGTGTAGTCCATGGCCTTCTTCACGAACGACGGCACGTGCGTCAGCGTCGGGAAGAAGATGAACTGCAGCGGCCGCTCCGGCGAGTGGTGGTGAAAGAGCAGGTTGTGGATGTGCGCCTGGCCCACCTTCGACGGGTAGCAGGGATCGATCGAGCCGTACTTGCCGCCCTCGACCCAGATCTCCTCGGTCGTGTCATCGGAGAAGACGACGTGGTGCTTTTGGATGCCGAGCGTCTCGAAGTACGTGCGCCAGAAGGGCGCCGTCGACCAGACGTTCAGCACCTTGGGGATGCCCACGCGGATGCGCTTGCGCCGCTCGGCGGCCTCGGCGGGCGAGCGCTGGAAGGTCCGTTCGACGGGCGTGCGCTTGACGCCCATGAGCGTGCGCGTGACCTCGACGTCGAGCTTCTTGGCGCCGTCGGCGGGCACAGGCGCCTGGTCGTAGAAGTGCCGGAAGAGCATCTTGGCCTCGCTGTCGACGAGGTTCGGATACTGCTTCATGAGCCTCTTGCGGTTCGAAGACAGCGCGAGCATCGCCTCTTCGGACTCGACCGTGCCCTTCTCGCACGAGAAGCCGCTGATGTAGCGGGCCGTGTCACCGGCCGGCGTCACAGTGTCGATGA